>NZ_JBEXYF010000010.1:0-217808 GCF_040630775.1 Nocardia sp. NPDC005745 | reverse complement strand
GGGTCCATCGCCAGCGCCTCACGCGGTGAGATGTTGAAGAATCCCGCATCGAAGCCGGCAACGTCGTCGAGGAACCCACCCTCACGTACGTAGGACGTCCCCGCTCGGTCAGGATCGGAGCTGTAGAGACTGTCGATGTCCCAGCTACGATCAGCTGGGAATCCCGAAATCACATCGCGCCCTTGAGACGCCACACTCCACAGGTCGCCCGCGGACCGCACTCCACCCGGATACCGGCAACTCACACCCACGATCGCAATTGGGTCATCGCTGACACGGGGGTCCACGGCTTTCCCGAATTGCCTGTTATCGGCATTGGGCTTCGTTGCCGTTCGCAAGCTGCCGTGGTCGTCGAGCGGATTGGCGCCGTCTGCGACAATTTCGCTCAGGTCGGCAAGGGTGGAGCATCGATACAAAGCTGTTGCCGACAGCGAAGTTCCAAGCTTGGAATTTATAGCTTCGATGATCGCTACAGCGTGAGCGGAGTCAATGCCGAGCTCTCCCAGCGGGCGATATACATCAGTATCGATTCCGAGGATATCTCGAGCGATCTCTTCGATTTGCACCACAGAGATGCTCGCACTGCCGCCGGTAGAAACTGCATCCCGCGAGATGCCTGGCATCCTCTTCGAAGCACTCGTCATCGTCTGCAATTGCGAGATAATCTCGGCGATGTAATTCGACGCTTGCATTCCATTGAGGACACTATGATCGAATGCAACGACAATTCGGCGCTGCGAACCAGGCTGGGATCCATTGGACGCGCCACCGAGGAATACCGTTGCCACGGCCGGGGGAACGACGATCGGAATACCGTCGCTAACACTGTCACCAAGATATGACAGCATCAATGTCGCGCTGCCATCCACCGAGGAGTTGCCTGTATATGCTTCCCCAATGGAGCGTGTCCATTCGGAATGAAATTCATCGAAGGACAATCTTTCGACGCCTTCGATTCCCGCCACTTCGAGGTCGCCGTTCAATGCGGCAACGCTTACGCCGACATTTACGTTTTCGAACACGCGAATATTTTCGCGATCCAAAACTCTAGACCGAATTGACCGGTGGCGAACAGCAGCGCGGGCGGCACAATATGAGAAGACCTCGAACTCGGTGACGAAGCCAACACTCACTCCGCCGACCGATGCTGTGGCGCGTTCTAGCAGGTCAGCATCGAGGGCAACCGCGATGCTGGCCGGCACTACCGAAGCGTGCCCGTTGCGCATGGCGGTGTTCAGTACACGTTGCCGCGCACTGAGTCTCTCATCAGAAAAAGACGAACCGGTCGATCGATTCCTATTTTCGATATAGGCATCGATGTCGTCTGGCGTCAGGAATCTCGTCTTGCTCGGTACCGATTCCAACTCGCTCTCGGCAACGCCGTGCTCACCCGCATATTTCCGAGTCTTCGGCGGAACCATCCTTTTACGAGATTTCGTACCGCCGGTTTCACGATTGGCCGATTCGCGAACCGAGGGAGGTTCGGGATCTACGGTAGTTTCAGCGCATACGCCAATGATCTCGGCGACGTCCGCACCGATGTCCACGGTCTCCTCTTCGACCACGAACCATCGTCCGAGCACGCCGGCAACCGGAGATTCGACATCTACCGTGGCTTTGGCGGTCTCCATCTCATAGATTGGCTCGTCTTTCGAGACGGGATCCCCAGGGGCCTTGTACAAACGTAGGATTCGTACGTCGACTTGCCCTTCCCCAATTCGAGGAATTGTAAGCCGACGCACTTCATCTGGTCTAATCATGATGTCACTCATCAATCTAGGGTCGACAACACGGCGTGCACGACATCATCTAATGTCGGCATAACAGCCAATTCCAAGTCGGGATGGAAGGGGATATGAATATCATCACGTGCGACCAGACGCGGCGGTGCCAGAAGGGAGGAGAAGTTGTCGTCGTCAATGGTCAGATCAGCGATAATACTGGCCCCGAAACTGCTGGTTCGGTTATCTTCTTGAACCACGACCAATCGACCGGTCTTGTTGAGGGACTTCTGCACAGTTTCTCGATCCCATGGTACGAGCCACCGTAGGTCGATGACTTCCACGGATACTTCCTGCGACGCCAGAACCGACGCGGCCTCGACAGCCAGTTCCACCCCATTTCCCCAGGTGACGAGGGTCACGTCAGAGCCATTCGTGACCAGTCTGGCAAGCCCGGGAGAAACGGGATCTACAGGTTCGCCCGAATGGCGAATGCGCATCAAATGCTTCGGAACTAGAATGAGTGTCGGATCGTTCGACGCAAAGGCATCAAGGAAGATGAGCTCGGTGTCGACCGGGTTACTGACCACGGCGACCCTCAGTCCAGGAATGTGGGTGAACAGAGCTTCATTGCTTTGGGAGTGCCAGATGCCGCCGCCTGGCAAATAGGCTCCATACGGCGCATATATGACCATAGGGCATGACCACTGTCCTGCCGTCCGCCATCGCAGTGTCGCAACTTGATTCGTCAGTTGATTCCAGGCCGGCCCGACAAAGTCGATGAACTGGAGCTCGACGACAGGCCGGCGTCCCAATCCGGCCAACCCCACCGCGGCTCCTACTATCGTCGCCTCTGCCAAGGGCGAGTTGAAGATGCGCCCACCAGCAGCGCTACCGAGGCCTTTCGTAAATCCGAACACTCCACCTTTCGGATCTTCTATATCCTCCCCGAACATGATCATCTCCGAGATTTCGGATAGGCCACGGCGAAGCGTTCCATTTATGGCGTCGACGATTGTTTCGAAGCCGCCCTGCATACGGAGGATACCATTGTGGGACGCGCCAAAAAGATGCGAATGAATATTTGAGGTCTCGTCGGCCATCTCGCTGATGGCTGACAATACTTCCTTTTCGACGTCGACTCGTGCTTGATTCCGCTCCGCATGTATGTCGGATTCGGACAGTATCCCCCTGGTGATCAGACGTTCTATAAATACGTCGATGGGGTCTCGCATCGACTCCAACTCGTCCGAGTTTCGATACACCCTGTGGTCATCCGACGATGTGTGCGAGTGCAATCGGTCCAGATCGCACCACAGTACGGTTGGTCCACCTCCGGTCCGCGCCTTGTGTGCAGCGTCTAGTGTCGCAGCGCGCACCTCTTCTGGGTCGACGCCATTAACGCGGGCGACCAGCGAATCATGCAACACGGGCAAATGCACAGGCGCAAGCCCGCGTGTCGGTGAGCTGATGCCGTAGCCGTTGTCAGAAACAAGGAAGATGACAGGTAGGTTCCGGTCGACGGCAAACATGATTGCCTCGAAAAACTCACCCTGTCTCGCGGAAGCTTCACCGATTGAACATAGGACCACGTCGTCGCCACCGGCCAGCTGCTGTGCCCATGCCGCACCCACTGCAGGGAGGCATTGACTCGCTACGGGGCTGGCCATCGAAAACACGTTGCCGCGTCGATCCGAAAAGTTCGAGGTCATACTCCGCCCGCGCGAGTGCGAGTCGCGGCTTGCGATCAGGTCCCGAGTCATGTCGGTGATGCTCATGCATCGTGCCATTAGAAGAGCACGATCTCGGTAGTGCGGAAATACGAGATCATCAGGCCGCAGCGCTTGTGCTACGCCCGCTAGGCCTTCATGACCAGCCGATGAGACATGAAACCAAGCAGCGCCTTGTCGACAGAGTAAGCCCGCGCGATGCTCGAACTCACGGGAGCGCAGCATTACGCGCAACAACCTTATCGACTCATCGTCGCGCACTTCGTGGCGCCTTTCCAGGCGAGCCGTCTGTTCGATCAAAACCAACCACCCACTGTATATGCTTAAGTAAAACCGACCCGAAGACGCTGGGTTCGGTGTGGAATTCGGAAAGATTGGGAGCAATGCCCCTTCCGAAAACAACCGCGGTCGTATCGGCCACCACGATCCTGCCTGGATCACGGACGACCGGCGACTCGCATCGTTGCCTCAACACGGGAGGCAAGGCATTGTCCCGGCCGGTCTTCTCGGCAGCGCATCGCTGCATAACGATTCGCGTGAATTGGTGTTCAGATCTATCAGAGGAGAAAGCGGACAAATCGGTCCGGAATTCAATTATCTTGCTGGCACGCATGCATTCACCGTGCCAGCCGTCGATCACGCAGGAATTCGACATGAGTGAGGCCGTCGAGCGGTCGAGGTCACAGAGGGCGATCACACTGTATACGGCCGCCCTCTGAGAATAGATGTGCATGACAGTGAGCCACGCAGGTGCACTGGCTTCCCGGACCAACTCCGCGCACACTGCGCACGCCATGCGAGATCATTCCGGTTCTGTCGCGGTTCTGACCCCGTGAGCATTTCCCTGGCATCGGAATTCCCTCCGGTCGGCAGGCATGCGTAGTCGACAGGATTCGTCCGACATCCAACTCCTGGATTCCACATCGGCCGCCGAATCGCCCAGCATGATGCGCCCGGCCACAGCTGGCAACAGTCAGGTCGACTACCTGCCTCTGCCTCATGCCCACTCATATCCATCCGTTCGATTCCGCAACCACGCCCAACCCACGGCCGTTCGCCGCTATCGCATAATCTCCAGAATTCAGATCGCTGTCAAACATCCCAGCAAGTATTGTTTACGCCTCGCTCACACAACACAAGCAGCTGATCTCAATATTTTCTCCAGATCTCACCATCAGGCATTGCACGAAGTTGAACCAAACTTTTCGCAATACCCGACGACATCCAAGAGTTAGCCCTCTTTTAACACAGAACTTGCGCAGGGGGACGTGACAGCCCGACGGGCCGACTTCTCAGCCGCATGTGCGAATCTTTCCCGTTGATCCCAGAGTTGCCAGCCATGGTTGCTGGCCGGATTCCAGGGCCCGACTCACCCCTGGCCGTGGTGACCATGGGAGTTCCTCGGAGCCGAGGTCGGGGGCGACGATGAAGTCCGTCCCGACGTTGTCGGCCCGTACCCGGCGCCGTCCGTGCGGAGAATCCCGTCGCGGGACTCATTGTCCGGTGAACCGGGCCTTGCCCGGCCCGGCATCGAGGAAGCTCCGGATCGCCTCACGGGTGTCCGCGGTGTCGAACAACGCTCCCGTCACGTTCGGAGTGGCCGCGTCCGCCGCCTCGACACCGCCCGAACTCCACACCGCAACGATAGTTTTCGTCGCAGCGTGCGCCCGGGTTCCGCCGTCGGCAAGCCGCTCGGTCAGCGCGCGAGCCGCGCGGTCGGTGTCCTCCGCGAGAACGTCAATCACTCCCCAGTCGTGCAACGTGGCCGCGTCATACAGATCCCCGGTCATCACCATCTTGCGCGCTCGCCCCGCACCAGCCCGCGCAGCCAACCTCTGGATACCGCCCATAGACGGAACCAGCGCAACCACGGTCTCCACGAATCCCAGCTGTGCCCGTGGGTTCGCCACAATGAGGTCGCAGGCCAGAGCGATCTCGACCGCCGCGGTCAGTGTCAGCGCATGTGCCGCGAAGACCACGGGGCAGGGGAGCGTCTCCAGCGGCACGACGATCCGGCTCAACAGATCTCGCCAGAGTTGCTCTGCAGCGACGGCATCCAGATCCTCGAATGCGGTAACGTCTGCACCGCCGCACACAACCGGCCCCTCTGCGCGCACCAGCACCGCGCGCGGTGGGGCTTGCTCCAGCGCCGCAATGTGCTCGATCAGCGATTCCCACAACGTCGCATCGAACAGGTTGCGCGGCGGATGGTCGATGGTGAGCACTCCGATCTCGGCACCGCGACCCGTGGAGTAGCGCTCCAGGCGCGCGGTACGAGTGGATGTATTCGTCATTTCGGCTCCTGAAATTGCAGCAGAAGGATCAGCGCAGGAAGGATTCCAGGTGGCACCTGGCCTGTGGCCATTTGTCCACATTCGGGTTCCGCGCACGATGCCAACTCTGGAAGTATTCCCGATTTCCTTCGATACTGCTGCGCCGGACACATGCAACTATTGAGCTTAGCCGCCAGACACGCAAAAACGCGACAAAACAAGTTCTACGTTTTCGCTATGTCATGATTGACTTTTCTTAGCGTGAAATTAGCTTGTGCGTTACGTCTGCTCAGACCGGGCAGTTGCTCGCCGAAGCCTGTGGTGCCGCCTAATGTCTGATGCGACCAGCAGGCCACGAGCTGGGCAGCTAAGGCCGGTCAGTTCTGCCCGTGAGCGTTCCGCTGGTTGGCGCAGCAACTGTTCGTGCCCCAGGCTGCTGGGAATGTTCTGTCGACCGCTCGCACCGGGGCCGGTGGTCAGCGTGGTCGGTCTCGGTGAACTTCCCACTCGAGGGCCCGGCGGTCTCCTCACAAGACGACTCGAAAGCGACGAGCCCGTCGAGAGACCACCTTTCGCTCCACGGAACAAACTCCACAGGAGCGTCGGATTTGTCGAATCCAACACAGGTCGGGTGTCCCACGCGAACCCCGGCCGGCGCAGGCGCGGGATCTCCTGCCGCCGCGGGCATGCCGCTCGGGGGGGCCGTGCACAGCAGGACCGGACGCTCGGACTCGACACCGTGATGTCGTCCACGTGGAGCCGTGTCGGCTAAGAACTGCGCAAAAGGTGACTTGCATGCCGCTACAGGTTGAAGTTGTGTACCGACGCGTTCCTGGAGTGACCCGTAGACTAGCATTGTCCCGCAATGGTTCCCACACGTGGTGCCCCAAGTTGTCGATGCGCGACGCTCACCACGCCGAGACTCGGCCGGTGCGGATCCCGGCGGGATTCGCATTGCGGCGCGGCGAGACATCCGTTCCGGAGCAGGCCGGCAGCCTGATCCTGCGCCGTATTCTACCTGGCCGACTAGTGGGTTGGTGCACCGTCTGGAGCGTCGGGCACTTCACGCACTTCCTCACGAGAAGCCTTCTGGCGCTGTGACGTTGAGCACGTTAGCCGCCAGTGGGCACCTGCCTGTCGGTGGTAGCGCTGAAGCAACTGATATCGTCCGAAAGGTCTGGATCATCTCCTGGGGGGGCACGTTGAAGTTAGCTGTTTCCAATCCGCTATCGGCGACACACGTAGGCATGACCGAGGCCCTACTCCGCACCGTTCTCGATGGCCGGCACGGCCACACCGCTACCGAGCGTAGTCACGGCAGAGTATACGTCTCGATAATGGGACCTATTGCGCTGGAAATTCGTCGAGCCAGTCATGGAGCGCTCCGCGATTCTGTTGCGCCTCCTCATCTCAAGAATATTACAGCTCTCCTTTGAGATCAAGCGTTCGGAGCCTTGCGCTCAAAAACCTTCGAGAGTTTGGCGGTAGTCATGGGCCGATAGCACAGAAGCACTTGGTCAGCACCGGAGTGAGTTTATTAGAAGGGGACAAGCGTGCAAGTTCTTATTGTTGAGGACGATCATCACCTAGCGGCGGAGCTGGACCGCGGGCTTGAGTCTCAGGGCTTTCGCAGCCGCGTCGTGAGTACCGGACGCGAAGCACTCAGCCTTCACGCCGAGGTGGAGGTCGTGCTACTTGACATCGGCCTGCCAGACATGGACGGGTTGGAGGTCTGCCGCACGATCAGGGCGACGTCCAACGTGCCGATCATTATCCTGAGCGGCCGGGTGGACGAATTCGATCGAGTGCTGGCACTTAAGCTCGGGGCGGACGATTACGTGACCAAACCGCATAGTCTGCGGGAACTGGCTGCCCGACTCGAGGCGGTGACACGTCGTGCCCGGGACCGCCGCGAGGCGCCAATCCCCACTAGCACGGGCACGATCGGAGCTGACGTCCGCGAGCTACGTGAACTACGCATCGACGTGCGTAGCCGCCGGGTCACCGTGAACGAGCAGGAGGTTCATCTAACACGGCGAGAGTTCAATTTTCTCGAGCTCTTGGCTCGCGAACCAGGCAAGGTCTTCAGTAGAGAGATGATCATGATCGAAGCGTGGGGCTATCGCGATGCCGGGGACACCAGAACGCTTGGTGTCCATGCGGCCAGTTTGCGAAGGAAGCTGGGAGTGCCTGTGATCGAAACAGTCCGCGGCGTCGGCTTCCGGCTGGCATTGTGACTCTGCAACAGCGAATCATCGTCGCCGATCTCCTCTGCGCGCTCGTGGTTGGACTCGTCACGATTCCACCTCTCGGTATCGATGGAAATTGGTTGGCCCTCTCTTGCGGGGTCGCATCCGTCGCGTTCACCGGCTTGTTCGCCAGGCCTTTGGCACGGTGGGCACTCTCACCCGCAAGCGTGATACGCGATTCCTTAGCCAAACTTGAGCGCGGCGAGATCAGCAGATTGAACGCATACGATGGGCCGCCGGAGATACACAGTTTTATCACCCGGATCAACACTGCGGCCGAGAAGCTGATGGCCCGAAACGGACACGACAGTGTCGCGGGGGCTGATCTCGCGCACCAGATCCGCACAGCGCTCCAGTTGTTGGGAATGCGGATCGATCAGCTCGCCGTCCATCTGACCGACGAGGGTTTGGCGGTCCTCACGCAGACGAAAGCCGATGTCACTCGCCTGCACGACTTGCTCACCGAACACCTCGATAATGCGCGCAGCGAGACGACCCCGCCACTGGTCGAGATCGATGTGCGAGACGTTTTGGTTGAACGATTCAACGCCTGGTCGGACATGGCCAGTCGGCAGGGCTCGATCTCACTCCGGCAAGTTTCGATCGACTCGGCCGTGATCGTGACCCAGCGCGGCACCTTGGAGCACCTGCTCGACATCTTTCTGGACAATGCGATCAGGCACTCGCCACAGTATGGCAAGATACTGCTGTCGGCGAAGGTCGACCAAGCTGGAAATCAGGTGGCGATTCGGGTCGTCGACCAGGGGGCGGGCATGGTCGACGAGCAACGAGCACACGCGACCGCGCGCGGCTGGCAGGCCAATGCCGCCGACGGACCCGGTCACGGCCTGGGTCTCTCCATCGCGGATGTGCTGGTCAAGCAGAATCGGGGTCTGCTGACCCTGGATGTTGCGCCCTCAGGGCACGGTCTCGATGTGTGTGTCCGCTTCCCGGTTGTGTCGAACCTAGGAACTCTTGGCAACGTGCCCAACACGAATCCCACCATCGCCCGCGGCAAATTGGATTCCTCCTGACCTACGCTCGAATGTTCGCCCGGCGACCGTCTGCGACGTGCTTGTCACCACCATCTGTGGAACATGACGGTTAGGAACTGTCCATCGGCGTGTTCCGCAGATGGTGGATATTTGCAGCGCTCAACCGGTGAGCAGAGTCCATTCATCGCAATACCATCGATATCTGCACCCTCCTTACGTACTCGACCATTGCCGCTCTCAACGATTCAGCCGACATTCGGGTCGCCATAGAATTCCCCCAAGAACAATTATCGGCACTCTACTGACGAAATGCAAGATGCTAATATCAAGGTTTTCTCCAGCTCTCACCACGGCTCGTTGCACGGATTTAGACTAAATCTTCACATGGCTTGCATACCCTCCCGGGTGCCACATACCGATGACCGCGCCCTGTCAGGCACGTTATGCAATCCACGCCCGCGGTGACCGCAGTGGACTTCTACTGATCGGCCGGTAAAACATCTCGGTGTACTCCCTTTGAAACGCGGGCGCCCCAAGATCTGGCTAGGGGATCAGGACGAGCGATCCGGTGGTAGCGCGTGATTCGAGGTCACGGTGGGCCTGAGCGGCATCGGCCAGGGGGTAGGTGCCGCCGCAGCGGATTCGCAGTGTGCTATCCGCCAGGGCTTTGAAGACCGCGTGCGAGCGGCTCAGGACCTCTGCTCGGGTGCGCAGAAAGTCCGGTAACACTGGACGGGTGACATAGAGCGAGCCCCGCCCAGCCAGTCGCTGCAGGTCCAACGGCGGAACCTGGCCGCCTGCAGCTCCGAACAGGACGAGCACACCACGTGGGCGCAGCGCTGCCAGGCTCGCCTCAAAGGTCGGCGCGCCGACGCCGTCGTAGACGGCCGTAACACCATCGCCCTCCGTCAGTTCGCGGACGCGGTCGGCGAGGTCGGCACCGTAGCGCAGCACCTGCCACGCCCCAGCCTCCCGGGCTAGCTTCTCCTTCTCATCGGTGGAAACGGTGGTGATCACCCGAATCCCGCGGGCGGTGGCCCACTGGATCAGCAACTGCCCTGTTCCCCCGGCCCCCGCGTGGACAAGGATCACTTCCCCGGGGGTTGGCTTGTACACCGACTCCAGAAGGTAATGCGCTGTCATTCCCTGCAGCAGTCCGCTGCCAGCCACCTGCAACTCGATGTTGTCGGGTACCGGCACGCACTGACCGGCCGGAACAGCGACCAGCTCGGCATAACTGCCCCGGGCGAAACCCCAGGCCACCCGATCACCGACAGTGAATTCTCCGGAGTCGCTGCCGATCGCAACAATCACGCCGGCCCCTTCGAGGCCGGGGATCGGTAGCTCGGCGGGGTATGTGCCCGAACGCACGTACACGTCGCGATAGTTGACACCAATCGCCCCCGTACGAACCAGCACCTCGCCCGGCCCTGGAACCGGATCCGGCATGTGGTTGTAGCGCAGGACATCTGGACCGCCAGGCTCGCTCACTACAACTGCCCGCATACCTCTCCCCTTCTCGTCAGCTCGACTGGCGTCCTGTCGGTTCGTGCCTTGTATTCGCGGCGCCGCCGGTACAGCAACGGCTCGGTGTAACCGTTGGGCGCGGACACGCCCTGTGCGATCAGCTCGTACGCAGTGCGCCATGTGATCGTGGTCTCGCCCTGTGGCACCAGCGGCCGGTAGCCGGGGTCGTCACGGTGGCGGTCATCGATGAGTGCGGCCATTCGCCGGAGACTGCCGAGCACATCGCGCTCAGTTATTACGTGGTGATGGAGCCAGTTAGCCAGCAGCTGGGTGGACATCCGCAGCGTCGCACGGTCTTCCAGTACCACGACACCATTGATACTGGGCATCGGCGAGCTGGCGACAGCCTGCTCGATCCACCGCACGACATAGGCGAGGATTGTGTAGCAGTGGGCGTCCACCTCCGCCTGCTTTTCTGCCGCGGTCCATGCCAAATCCTGGGCCACAGGCAGCTGTAGGAGGTCGTCAAGCGACCGGCGAGGCCCGTCGGCGGCGACCTTGCGTTGCTGGGCAACAACATCTAGCCAGTGGTAGTGCAGGACATGCAAGATCGCCGCATCGGCGGTCGGCACCCAACTGGTTCCGGCACCAGCTGTTAGTTGCCCTATCTTTCGCTGCAGCAGCTCGTGCATACTATCGGGTGTAGGCCACATTCCCAGCCCGATCAGCGCCCTGCCCGAAAGTCCGTGTGCCAGGCAGGTATCAACGTGCCATTCCTCAAACGACTGTTGCCAGCGCTGTCGGTTCATATCGGCCTTGCGAACCATCGGTCCGGCCGCCATCGAGGTGTGGATTTCGTCGCCGGTGCGGTCGAGCAAACCGTTGTTGGTGGATACGACCCTGTGTCGGACAGCCGCAAGACATGCCGACAAGTTGACGGTGGTGCGCCGCTCCTCGTCCAACATCCCAAGTTTCAGCGTGTATTTCGGCAGGCCAAGCAACTGTTCGATGCGGCCGAATAGCTCGTCGGTGAATGCGAACTCCTCGGGCCCGTGCTGTTTGGGCACCGCCAGATATACCGCACTGTTGCGCGAGTTCGCCAGAGAGGTGTTGCCCCGAAGATCATGCAGTGCTGCCAGTGTGGTGATCAGCGCATCGAGGATGAGCTCTGGAACCTCGGCGCCCTGGGCGCACCGAACGGCGTTGGTGGTCATCAGAGGCCCGACGATCCGCGCGAACAGCAATGCCCGGCCGTGCAGCGTCACCTGGGAGCCATCCGGACCGGTGTAGCGCCGGTCCGGGTTCATAGTCGAACTGCCTCGGCGCGACGCGAAGCTGCCCTTCATCAGACTGAGCCAGCTCCGGTAAACCTGCACTTTGTCCGAGACATCCACGGCCGCAACGCAATCCTCGAAGTCCATGATTGTGGAGATCCCAGACTCCAGAACCACATCCTGGACACCAGCTGAGTCGATCTGGCCGAATTCAGCGCTGGGGTCGATCCGGATTTCGATGTGCAGTCCATGGTGTTCGATCAGCACCGCTGATGGGCTTGCGGGGTCTCCCTGGAAACCGATCAGCCTTGCGTCGGGTGCGAGCCCGGTGTGTGTACCGTCTATCAGCTGAATCTGCAACGTGCCGGCTTCGATAGAATAGCACGTCGAATCGGCGTGGGAACCCGCTACCAGCGGCGCCGCAGTGTCGAGAATGCTGCGGGTGTAGTCGATTACGGCTCGCTTACGATCAGCAAAACCATCCGCGGGTATTGCGTCGGTCTCGTACAGAGCACGATACAGTGACCCCCAACGTGCATTCACCCCCTCGAGCGCGAAGGCCTCATCGATAATCGGCACCAGCAGTTGCGGACCTGCGACATGGGTGATTTCCACATCCGTATTCGCGGTGTCCACGGTAAATGGCGCGGGCGGTGCAACCAGGTAGCCGATCTCGGTCAGGAATGCCCGATAGTCGACCGCGTCGAAGTTCTCGCCACGGTGCTCGGCATGCCAAACATCCAGCTTGCGCTGCAGATCGTCGCGCCGAGCCAGCAATTCGCGGTTCCGCGGGACAAGATCGGCGATCAGCCGCTCGGCGCCCGCCCAGAAGGTGGCCGCGTCTATGTCGGTACCGGGGATCGCCTCGAGCTCCACGAAGTCCCGTAATGTACTCGCGACCTGCAAACCACCGATTCGGACCCACTTGTCCGCAGCAATGTCAGCGGTGCTCATACAGACACCAGACCATCGACGACGCCTCCAGCTTCCTGAGGACCTTCAGATTCTCGATGGATTCCACGACGTCCACCGATCCGATACAGGCGTCGACTCTTCGCTCGCTGACGAGCCGTGCGGCTTCGGGCTTCGCATTCACCGTCGATATCGCGACATCGGTGGGCATGTTTTCGCGGACCATTTGCAGAGTTGCGGGATGTGCCACCGCCGAGCGAATATTCGACAAACCTCCGGGAAAATCAGAATGAACCGCGACGCACATGGGTTTCGTCGGCGATTCCCATACTCCGATCATCACCATGGATTGACGCTTGCTGAAGTGCAGATCAACCCATGAGTCAACCACTAGTCCATCATTCATGTCCAAGTACCCAGCGGCGACAAGCGCCTTTCCGCCGCGCAGTTCGGAGTCGTCGATTGCGGTTCGAAAGGAGGGAAACAATTCGATCCTGTCGGCACCGATACGGACCGCTTCAGCGTGCGCATCGGTACCTGCGGGTCCGAGCGTTTTTATGACGTCGTAATTCATGATGATTCACTCGCCTACCAGTCTTATCGAATTGGGATCCATTGAATCAATAGGGCGAATGCCCGGCCGCAGTCGAGGACGTGATCCGCAGCCGGGCGGCGTCGCGGATGGTACGGCAGCCGGACAGGGCGAGATCAGTTTCGAACTCCTCGCGCAACAGCGCGAGCACTGCGCCGACACCCGCCTCGCCGGATACCGCGAGCCCGTGGAGGATCGGACGCCCCAGGAGGACACCGTCAGCTCCACTTGCCAAGGCTTTGAGTACATCCGTACCAGTCCGGACACTCCCGTCGACAAGGAGTTCCACGTCATCACCCACTGCGGCCCGAACCTCTGGTAGCACAGTGATGCCAGGTACGGCCCCGTCGAGCTGGCGGCCACCGTGATTGGACAGCACGATCGCGTCCGCGCCGGATCGCACGGCCATCGCAGCGTCTTCGCGCGCGAGTATGCCCTTCACAACGATCGGCAGCTCTGTGCGCTGCCGCAGCCATTCGACGTCGCTCCAGTCCAGCGCAGGGTCGAACATCTCGGTGGTGTGTGTTGCGACGGCCGAACCGCCGGTACTTGACCGCTGCGCACCCACCGCGGCATCGCCCCTGAAATGGGCGGCATAGACGTTTCCCGGCAGCGCGAAACCATTGCGGTGATCGCGCAACCGGCGGCCCAGCCGAGGAACATCCACGGTGAGAACGATCGCCCGGCAGCCCGCGGCCTCGGCCCGGCGCAGCAACTCCGCCGTCGCGCCCCGATCCCGCAGCCAATACAGCTGAAACCACAGATCGGCGCCGGATTCGGAAATCTGCTCGATGGGTGTCCCGCTGAGCATGGCCACGGTGAACGGCACTCCGGCCACCTTCGCCGCACGCGCGGTGGCCAATTCACCTTCTGGATGTACCAGACTGTGGTAGGCCATCGGGGCGATGGCCACCGGCAGGGACGCCGATGTCCCCGCAAGCCGGGTAGCGGTCGATATCTGCGACACGTCCCGAAGCATTCGCGGTATCAGGAACAGGTTGTCGAATGCGTTTCGGTTAGCAGCCAGGCTCCGCTCGGTGCCGCTGCCGCCCGAGACAAAATCCCAGGTGGCCGCCGACATTGTCTTCTGTGCCCGGTCAGCGAAATCAGCCAAGCACTGGAGCCGATCGGGCAGTTCGCTGCCCACCGCAGTCACTGGCACTCTAGCTGGTCGCGCTCTGCCTTCTTGGCTTCGAACAGCGCCTTGACGTTGCCCTTCCCGAAGGTTTCGGCGCCGAACCGCTCGATCACCTCAACAAAGAACGTCTTGCGCGGATGCGTTGAACGCGTGAAGATCTGGAACAGCTCGCCCGCGTGGTCCTTGTCAGCGAGAATGCTGAGCCCACGCAATTGGTCCAGGTTGTGGCGGACGTCGCCCAAGCGCTCGGGCAGCATGTCGTAATAGGTACCCGGGGTATCGAGGAAGTCCACTCCCTGGTCCCGCAAGTCTTGCACGGTCGTCACGATATCGTCGCAACCGAATGCCACATGCTGAACTCCCGGGCCGCCGTGATCGCGCACGAATGCGGCGATGAAGTCTAGGGCCTGCCCTGGCGCCGCAGCGGATTCGACAATGGTGAATGTCACGTCACCTGCGGCATTCTGGACCACTTTGGAGTCCATACCCTGTCCGTCGACGAGGGTTCGTTCCTGGAAGATTACCGAGAAGTCCAGGACCGATTCGTAGAACTTCACGGCGGAGCCGAGATCGCCGGCATTGACCAGGTATGCAAAATGGTCAAGCACGCCGAACTTCACGGGCGACTCTGCCCCGGCGGTCTCCACCGGGACGATGCCTGGGGGTAGCTGTCCGCTGTCTGCGTCGTCGGGCCGTTCCACCAAACCATGTTGGATGTCACCGAAAGCCCCGATGCCTGCAGTGACCACGCCCGCCCGTTCACGCGGTGCGAGGGTGACGGTGGCACCGTTGGCCATCGCCTCGGCGAGGACATCGTGAACGGCCGGAGTGCGCAACCAGATATTCGCCACTCCGTCGCCGTGTGCCCGGACCCAGGCCGACACCGGGGAATCGTGATCGAGCCCCTCGGTCAGCAGGATCACGATGCCCCCTTGACGCAGCGCCAGCGAGCGGTGGCCTCCTGTATCCGCGCTCGTCTTGCCCGCAATTTGGAAGCCGTAGTTCGTCACGAACTCTCTGGCGAATGCCTCGATGTCTCCGACATAGAACTCAACATGATCCAAACGAACTTCACGTAATGTCTGCATTCCAGCTTTCCAATATTTCGAAGCCACTCTTACTCGGGTTGAAACTTCCGGACGGCATCGACCGACGCGTATCCTCGGGCGTGCGGTCATGACGGGCATCGGAGTGAGAACTTTTCGCCGTTGAAACCGCGCCCGGCATTAGTGTCTTCGCATTCACAAATGCGAAGCACAGTGCTCACAATCCATCCTGGAGCGTCACAGGAACGCGCCCGAAACAGCTCCATAATCGATCGAACCGACAGAGTCGTCACGCCGTTGCGGCAGACCATCGAAGAGGATGGTGGAGGCACCGCACACGTTGACGGCTCTTCGGCAATCATTGCGACATTACGGCGGGCGCGTCCTACGCGACGAAGACCGGCCGGTGGCGTGATGGAACCATCTGCGCACCGAGACCGGAAGACGCCCAAAGATTCACGCCAACCGCGTAATTGACCGCCGCCGCTCACGGTCCCAAGCTCGCAAGGTCGACATGGATCCGGCCCAGTCGGTGCGGGTCCGCGCGAATCTGAAACGTTCCCGCATCCCGTTCCGGCGTCATGGTCCGCTTACATCGTGAGGCCGACGAGGTCACGGTGGAATTCGTGCTGCACTTCACCGACGCCGTCCACGCCCGCCGAGTCGACCGCCCTGACGTCGCAGGCCTCGGTTGGCAGCAGTCAGGCCGACTGCCTGTACCTATCCCATGCCCACCCATAAACATCCATCCGATTCCGCAACCGCGCCCAACCCACGGCCGTTCGCCGCTATCGCACAATCTCCAGAACTTCAGATCACCATCAAACATTCCAGCAAGTATTGTTTACGCCCTACCTACACAACACAAGAAACAAACCTCAATTTTTTCTCCAGATCTCACCGCCCAGCGTTGCATGAATTTAAACAGAATCTTTCACAGCACCCGGTCATCTCCAAGTTTTTAACAGGCCTTAGCGCAGAACTTGCACAGCACTGATATGGTGACCCGATGGACCGGCTCGCCCGTCCGTGTGCCCGTAGCTCGTGGTTCGATTCCAAAGATGCAGCACGGGTACCGTTCGGGTTGTGCGTCCGGCGATTCACGGGGGCGACAGCTTGACTGCAAGTGCGGTTACTGGTCAGCTTTTCGGGTCTCAAGCAAGTTGGCAGTGACAGAGTTGGGCGTCCAGACGACGGTCGTGGCCGCGAATCCAGCTGTGTTAGAGGGAATGGAGGTTCCGGTGGGATTCAGTCATGAATCAGTCGTGGTACGAAGCGGACAGCGCACCGGGTTGCCGATCATCGTCGCTGTGCATTCCACTGCACTGGGCCTGGCGGTCGGCGGCTGCCGAGTGTGGGAATACGAGCGTTGGGAGGACGGCCTGCGCGATGCACTGCGGCTGTCGGAGGGCATGACCCGCAAATGCGCGGCCGCCGGTCTACCAAACGGTGGCGGCAAGACGGTGGTTGTCGTCCCTACCGGGCGAACCCTTACTGCGGATGAACGCCACGCTGCGCTGCACGATGTAGGCGACCTCGTGGAAGAGTTCGGCGGCCGCTACGTGACAGGCCCCGATGCCGGCACCGGGCCCGCCGATATGGTGGCCATCGGCGAACGCACCGAGCACGTTTTCTGTCGTCCGGAAGGCACCGGCGGCAGCGGGGATCCCTCGCCGTTCACTGCGATGGGCGTCGTCGCGGCGCTGCGCTCGACCTGCCAGGCGCTGTCGGGATCATCGGCATTGGCGGGCAAGAGATTCGCGGTGATCGGCACCGGACACGTTGGAGAGCAGATCGCCCGGCAACTGTCGGAGGCCGGAGCCGACCTGATACTGAGCGATGTCAACCCGGCCAGGCGGTCACTGGCCGACGAACTGGGCGCCGAATTCGCGGAGCCCGATATCGCGGCCACCGCCGAAGTTGATGTGCTGGTGCCTGCGGCGCTAGGCGGACTGCTGACCCGAGACCTGGTACCGCGGTTGCAGTGCGCCGCCGTCGCAGGTGCGGCGAACAATCAACTGGCCGAGCCCAGCGTTGCCGGGCTGCTGCGCGAGCGCGACATCTTGTGGGCCCCTGATTACATAGCCAACGCCGGCGGCGTCATCAATGCAGTAGCACGCGAAATACTCGGTGAAGAACCCGAAACTGCGGTCAAGCGCATCGAGTCCATTTTCGACACCCTCACAGACATCTTCGCAGCGGCGGCACGCACGAACGTCACCACTTCGGCCGCCGCGGACGAGCTCGCCCAGATTCGCCTGGCCGCACAGCTCTAGTCGGCGGCCGGATCAGCGCCTATACCCGTCCGCGTACACCCGACCAGGCAATTCGAACGTTTGAAGTATCAGCATTGCCAGGCCGGGTGTATTTGCGGGTACACATGCTCGTCTTGGCCACCTTCACCGCCGGTGAGGGCTACGTCATCGCTGGCGTTCCGCCCACCGTCGCGCGTGATATGCAGGTGTATGACCCGCTGGCAGGAGACCGCCCGCCGGTTCTCGGTCTTGATGAATGCACGTTCGATGACATTTCGGCGTCGGTAGAGCTCGGTGTCGAACTTCGGTAGCCTACCTGCGCATCTATCTCGGATGCGGTTGTACCGCAACAGGATTCGATTCGAGGCCTGCAGAGCAGGCGTAGTCTACGGGTTCATAGCTCGTTCGCCGACTCTGCGGCCGGGCCGGCGATCGTGCTGGTGGACCGGCTCAGGCGGGCAGCGGCCATTGCCGCCGAACACGGGCACAGCTGGATCGGTGTCGGGGACCTGCTGGCGGCAAGTCTCACCGCGGAGCCGTTTTCGCTGCTGGAGCCGCACTGGCCACAGCAAGGCAGAACGCCATTGAACCGCAGTGAGATCAACGAGTTCGATGTGTCAGCACCGCAGCAGGCGTTGACGTTCGATGAAGTCACGAGGTTGGTGCAGTCCATCGTCCCGGGTGAACCGAACAGTGCTCACGGGCCTGCCGAGCGGGCGACGGTCACCTACGAGGTGACAGGGCCACACGCGGAGGAGTTTCGGGAGGAGAGCGAGCGAAGCGTCTGACGCCGACGTCGAATGACGTATCGAATTGCTCCCGTCGAAGCCGGCTACGTACAGCCGACCACAAGAATCGCCGCCGAACGCGACCGGAGCCGCCGTCTCGATCGGACAACGGCTCCGGTCTTCGCGCCTACTTCAGAGCACGGCTTCGATGGCCGCGACCAATTCCGGCGCCTCGGGGGTGGTGCGCGGGCGGAAGCGGCCCGCGACCTTGCCGTCGCGGTCGATCAGGAACTTCTCGAAATTCCACTGGATGTCGCCCGCGTTGCCTTCGGCATCGGGGGTCTCCACCAGCTGCTGGTAGAGGACGTGGCGCTGGTCGCCGTTGACGTCGGTCTTCTCCAGCAAGGGGAAATCGACGCCGTAGGTGGTGGAACAGAACTCCTGGATCTCCTCGGCGGTGCCCGGCTCCTGGCCCATGAACTGGTTGCACGGCACGCCGACCACGCTGAGACCGCGCGGACCGAAGGACTGGTGCAGCTCGACCAGACCGGAATACTGCGGCGTCAGGCCGCATTTCGAGGCCACGTTGACCAGCAGGACGGCGCGGTCGCCGACCAGGTCGGCCAGCGTCGTCGATTCGCCGGACAGCGTGCGTAGCGGAATTTCTCGAAGACTCATGCGTATCCGTTCTCGATGCCGTGGATCCACCCCGACGGCCACGCTACCGGATCGGCGGGGGCTGTGACCGTTGGGCGCTGCGGTTCCAGCGAGGGAACCGCGCTCAGCGCAACCTGGTTCGGCGCATCAGCCGCAGCGACGTCAAAGTCATCTTCAGCTGCTTGTCGTAGGGCTGACCTGCCCGTGCGGCGAGCACCTGTTTCTTGAGCACGCCGACGTTCACCGTGTCGGTGTACTTCAGCAGGCCCTGGTCACCGTGCCGGGTGCCGACACCGGACTGTTTCACGCCACCCGATGGCGTGCCTTTCGCGGCGTAGGTCGCGACGAAACCGTCGTTGATGTTGATATTGCCCGCCTGCAACTGGGCGGCGATCCGCTCGGCGTGCGCGAAGTCCCGGGTCCAGACGCTGGCGTTCAAGCCGTAATCGGTGGCGTTGGCCAGGCGCACCGCCTCCTGCTCGTCGTCGAACGGGTACACGGTGACGACCGGGCCGAAGGTTTCCAGCGTCGCGTGGGTCATCTCGGGGGTCACCCCGGTCAGCACGGTCGCCTCGTAGAACGCCGGACCGACATCGGGTCGCGCCTGCCCGCCGACGTGCACGGTGGCCCCTTTCGATCGCGCGTCCTCGACATGGGCGGCGACCCGTTCCAAGTGCTGCGGGGAGACGAGGGAACCGAACTCCGGCGTGTAGTCGTAGGCCCCGCCGATCTTTCCGTTCAATTCCGCCGCGGCGGCGACCAACCGGCGGAGGAACTCGTCATGGATCGAGCGGTGCACATAGATCCGCTCGATGTGCATACACGCCTGCCCGGAGTTGGCGAACGCCGCGAACACCGCGCCGGGGACGACCTCGTCCAGGTTCGCGTCGGCAAGCACGATCATCGGATTCTTGCCGCCCAGCTCCAGGCTGCACCCGATGAGGTTGCGACCGGCCTGCTCGCCGACGATCCGGCCGGTGGCGGTCGAGCCGGTGAACATGACGAAGTCGACGTTGTCGATCAGGGTCGGCCCGATATCGGGTCCTTCACCACACACCACCTGCACCAGACCGCGGGGCAGCCCGGCCCGGTGCAACAGCTCGACGCCGAACAGCACGCACAGCGCGGTCTTGTTGTCCGGCTTCAGCACCACGCCGTTGCCTGCCATCAGCGCGGGCATGGCGTCGGACAGCGCGATGGCGAAGGGAAAGTTCCACGGCGCGATCACCGCGACGAGCCCTTTGGGACGGTGCTGTTCGGTGGAGGTGGTCAGCAGCGGCATCGGGCCGCCGCGTCGCTTCGGCCGCAGCACCCGGCGCGCGGTCTTGAGATAGTGGCTGACCACCATGGGCACGTCGCAGGATTCCTCGACGGCCATGCGACGGGTCTTGCCGCATCCGATCTGGATGAGGTCGGCGATGGTCTCCACTTCACCGAGGATCAGCTCGTGCAGCCGTTCGAACACGCGCAGTCGTTCCCGCAGTGGCCGCGCGGCCCATTCCGTCTGCGCGGCTCGGGCGGCGGCGCACGCGCGCAGGACGTCCTGCGGGGTCGACTGCGGAAGCGCACCGACCGGCGAGCCGGTGTAGACCTCGGTCATCTCGAACGGCGCCGCGCTCCCGTCGGCGGCGACCAGGCTGGTCAGCCCGGTGATCAGCTCCCCGGAGATCCTGGCGGGCACGGTGCCCGTCGCCTTGTCGGTGTGTGCTGTGCTCATCGGATCATCTCCATGACGTCGGACATCGCCGCAGGTGCCGGGCCGGACAGTGCACACGGATTAGAACACGTTCCGGTTTCGGATTCATCGTATTCGTCCCCGCCGGCCCTGCCTACCCGCCGCGTGCGAAGAATTCCGCTCACTCGTCCGCGGCGATCGTCAACGCCTGGGTGGGGCAATAGCGGACCGCGCGCTGCACGTCGGCCCGTGCTCGTGGGTCGGCCACGGCGTCGAGGATCTCCACTTTGCCGTGCTTGGGGACGTGGAACGCCTCGGGCGCCTCGTCCTGGCACACGGCATGCCCCTGACACAGATCCAGATCGGCCAGCACTCGCATCGCCCCTCCTCACCGCTCGTTCGATTCCGGGCCGTCCGCGAGCGGACGCACCGGCGCCTCGGGCTGCACCTCGACGAGCACCAGGTGCGAGCCGCGCGGCGTGGACACCACCGCCACCACCGCGGCGGCCAGGTCACCGGCGCGCAGCATGTACGGGTGCCTGGCGAAACCCCAGGCTTTCCAGTCCTCCAGCACCGGGCCGACGATCTCGGGCGTGGAGTCCATGCCCATGCCGGTCAGCGTCGGGCCGGGCCGGACCTGCGACAGGCGGATGCCGCTGCCCTCGAGTTCCATGCGCATCTGCGCGGCCATCGCTTCCAGCCCCGCCTTGGCGGCACTGTAGGCGCCCGTGCGCGGACGCGGTTCGGACGCGCAGTCGGAGCTGATCAGCACCACGTCGCCGCGCTGCCTGCGCAGCATGCCGGGCAGCACCCGGTGCACGAGGCGCTGCGCGCCGACGAGATGCACCTGCACCTGGCGCACGAACCGTTCCGGATCCATCGCGAATGCCTGTCCGAACTCGATGTCGCCCGCGCTGGACACCAGGATCTCGGTGGGTCCGAGCGCTTCTTCGGCAGCGCGCACGAACTCGTCGACCGAGTCGGGCTCGGTCACGTCGAGGTGGTGGGCGAAGGCTTCACCGCCGTTGGCGCGGATCTTGTCCGCCAGTTCGGCGCACTGCTCGGCTCGGCGCGCGCCGAGCGCGACCGGGTGACCCAGTTCGGCCAGGGCCACGGCGGTGGCCGCGCCGATCCCGGAGGAGGCGCCGGAGACGAGCGCGGGCCTGCGCTCGGGATGGGGTGCGAATCTTGGCATTATCGAGTCTCCACGGTGATGGGAAGGTGGGCGAACCCACGCACATTGGATGCGGTCATCGCCCACACTCCGAATCCGATAACACGTTCCGCCTCGCGGCAGCGTGCCGCCACCAGGGCAGAGACAGATAGCTGGACATGTGTCTGGACAGTACCACCGAGCCATTGTTCCGGACAATGCTTCTCGATTCGCCAATCTTTTTGCCGTGCCGCATTCGCCCTCTCGCGTGCATCCAGCCGGAGCACGCCCCTTCGCGCTCAGCACCGTCGAGAATGGCAGAGTTAGAACCTGTTATTGCCATGGATCGACGTCCGAGACTATATTCCGTACACGTGTCCAGACAGTATCGGAGTAATCCATGAGCAGCCTTCTGCCCGCCGACGGGTCCCGCCTGCTGATCGGCGGGAAGCTGGTCGAGGGCGCCGGCGGTGTCTTCGCGACGGTGAACCCGGCGACCGAGGAAGTGCTGGGCCTCGCCGCCGACGCGAACGCGGCCGATCTCGACGCCGCCGTCGCCGCCGCGCGCACCGCGTTCGACGAGACGGACTGGTCGCGCGATCACGCCTTCCGCGCCCACTGCCTCGAACAGTTGCGCACCGCGTTGCAGTCCCGCGTCGAGGACCTGCGCGAGATCACGATCGCCGAGGCGGGCGCCCCGCGGATGCTGACCGCGGGCCCGCAGTTGGAAGGCCCGGTCGCCGACCTGGGTTACGCGGCCGGACTCGCCGAAAGCTACGACTGGGAAACCGATCTGGGCGTGGCCGAACCGATGGGCATCAAGACCCGCCGGTTGCTGCGCCGGGAGCCGATCGGCGTGGTCGGGGCGATCACGCCCTGGAACTTCCCGCATCAGATCAACTTCGCCAAATTGGGTCCCGCGCTGGCGGCGGGGAACACCGTCGTGCTCAAACCCGCCCCCGATACCCCTTGGTGCGCGGCGGCGGTCGGCGCCGTCATCGCCGAGGAGACCGACATCCCGGCCGGCGTCGTGAATATCGTGACCTCCGCCGACCACACGCTCGGCGCCCGGCTCACCGCCGACCCGCGCGTCGACATGATCAGTTTCACCGGCTCCACGGCCACCGGCCGGGCCGTCATGACCGGTGCCGCAACGACTTTGAAGAAGGCGTTCCTCGAACTGGGCGGCAAATCGGCGTTCATCGTGCTCGACGATGCCGACATCGCCGCGGCCTGCTCGGTGGCGGCGTTCTCGGTGTGCGTGCACGCCGGGCAGGGGTGCGCGCTGTCCACCCGGCTGCTGGTCCCGCGCGCCGCCTACGACCAAGCGGTGCAGGCGGCCGCGGCCACGCTCGGCGGGATCAGGCCGGGCGATCCCACCGACCCGCGCACGGTGTGCGGGCCGCTGATCTCCGAACGCCAGCGCGCCAGGGTCGAACGCTATGTCGACATTGCGCGCGCCGAGGGCGGGCGGATCGTGGTCGGCGGCGGGCGGCCGGCCCGGCACGAGCGCGGGTTCTTCGTCGAACCCACATTGATCGCGGACGTCCCCAACAGCTCGACCGTCGCCCGCGAAGAGATCTTCGGCCCGGTACTGGTGATCATCCCGCACGACGGCGACGAGGACGCCGTCCGCATCGCCAACGACTCCCCCTACGGCCTGTCCGGTTCGGTCTGGGGAACCGACCCCGAGCGCATCCGGCGGGTCACCGAACGCGTGCGCACCGGGACGCTGGGCGTCAACGGCGGGATCTGGTACTCCGCCGACGTCCCCTTCGGCGGCTACAAGCAATCCGGCCTCGGCCGTGAGATGGGCATCGCCGGTTTCGAGGAGTACCTCGAGACCAAAGTCATCGCCACCGCGGTCTGACCGCCGCGGGACAACACAGAGGAGCTGAACTCCATGGCCCGTTTCACGGGAAGATCCGCCATCGTCACCGGCGCCGCTCAGGGCATCGGCGCCGCCTACGCGCAGGCGCTGGCCGCCGAAGGCGCGAACGTCGTCGTCGCCGACAAGAACGCCGAGAGCGGCGCGGCGGTCGTCGAGAAGATCGTCGCCGACGGCGGCACCGCGGTGTTCGGACAGGTCGATGTGTCCGATCCCGACTCCGCCACCGCGCTGGCCGATCTCGCCGTCGCCGAGTTCGGCGGCATCGACCACCTGGTCAACAACGCCGCCATCTACGGCGAGATGAAACTGAACCTGCTGCTGACCGTGCCGTGGGACTACTACCGGAAGTTCATGAGCGTGAACATGGACGGCGCGCTCGTCATGACCCGCGCCGTCTGGCCGCACATGTCCAAGCGCGGCAGCGGATCGATCGTCAACCAGTCCTCCACCGCGGCGTGGCTGTATTCCAGCTTCTACGGCCTGGCGAAAGTCGGCGTCAACGGGCTCACCCAGCAACTGGCCTTCGAACTCGGCGGGTCGAACATCCGCGTCAACGCCATCGCACCGGGACCGATCGACACCGACGCCACCAAGGCGGTCACCCCGGAGGTGATCGTCGACGACATCGTCAAACGCCTGCCGCTCAAGCGGATGGGCACGCCGCAGGACCTGGTCGGCGCCTGCCTGTACCTGCTGTCGGACGAGGCGAGCTGGGTCACCGGGCAGATCTTCAACGTCGACGGCGGACAGATCGTGCGGTCATGAGCGCCCGCATCGGATTCCTCGGCCTCGGCAACATGGGCGCGCCGATGGCCGAGCGGCTGCTGAAATGGCCGGGCGGGCTGGCGGTGTGCGACATGCGGCCCGAGGCGGTCGAGCCGTTCCTCGCGGCCGGGGCCGAGGCGGTCTCCTCCGCCGCCGAGCTGGCCGGGCGGGCAGCGGTCATCTCGATCACCGTGGTGAACGACGCCCAGGTCCGCGACGTGATCACCGGGCCGGAGGGCGTGTTGCGTACGGCCGCGCCGGGCACCGTGGTCGCCGTGCACTCCACGATCAGCGATCGCACCGCCGAAGAGCTCGCGGCGGTGTGTCACGACCGCGGCGTCGAACTGGTGGACGCGCCGATCAGCGGCGGCGCGGCCGGTGCGACCCGCGGCGCGCTCGCGATCATGGTCGGCGGCAGCGACGAAGCGTTCGAACAGGTGCGCGAACCGTTCGGCTGCTTCGCCGATCTGATCGTGCACGCCGGACCGGTCGGGGCGGGCACGCGCATGAAACTGGCGCGCAACCTGCTGCACTTCGTCTCCTTCACCGCGGCCACCGAGGCGCAACGCCTGGCCGAGGCCGCCGGCCTCGACCTCACCGCGCTCGGCAAGGTGGTGCGCCACTCCGACGCGGTCACCGGCGGACCCGGCGCCATCATGCTGCGCGACACCACCGCCCCGATCCAGGACGGCGACTTCTGGCTGCCGATCCTGCGGCACGTGCGCGACCTCGGGGAAAAAGATCTCGGTCTCGCCCTGGAACTGGGCGAACGCCTCGGCACCGAGTTGCCGCTGGCCGCACTCGCCCTCGACCGGCTCGGCCCCGGACTCGGCGTCGAGACGGGCACCTTCGCATCGGAAAGGCAAACCTCATGAGCGACAACGGTTCCGGCGACACCGTGCGGCAGCGCGGTCTGGCCAAGATGGCCGAGGTGTACGGCACGGAGTTCCAGGATTACCCCGGCCCCCACTTCGCCCTCACCGCCGACCACCTTTTCGCCGAAATCTGGTCGCGGCCCGGCCTCACCATCCGCGATCGCAGGCTGCTGCTGCTCGGCGCGCTGGCGGCGCAGGGCGCCATCGACACAGCGGGCATCCAGATCGGAGCCGCTCTGCGCAACGGCGAACTCACCGAAGAACAGCTGCACGAGATCGCGGTTTTCCTGTGCTACTACGTGGGTTGGCCGAACGGCAGCAAACTCGACATCCTGGTGGGCACGATTGTGGCGCAGCAGAAGAAGGCCGCCCGCGCGCAGTCCGCGCCCGCCGAGCAGTGAAGGACTCGTTGACCATGTCTGACGCCACCACCATTCGCCCCCTGCGCGCGAGCCGGGTCGAGACCTGGGACCACCGGGCCGACGTCGTCGTCGCCGGCTACGGCATCGCCGGGGTCTGCGCCGCCATCGAGGCCGCCCGCGCGGGCGCGGACGTGCTGGTCCTGGAGCGTACCGGCGGCTGGGGTGGCGCCGCCGCCCTGGCTGGCGGCTTCATCTACCTCGGTGGCGGCACACCGCTGCAACAGGCCCTCGGTTTCGAGGACACGCCGGAGAACATGGAGACCTTCCTGCTCGCGGCGCTCGGCCCCGGCGTGGACAAGGCGAAGATCGCCGACTATTGCCGCGGCAGCGTCGAGCACTTCCACTGGCTGGTGTCCTGCGGCGTGCCGTTCCGCGAGGCGTTCTGGGGCGAGCCGGGGTGGGAGCCGCCGCACGACGAAGGACTGATGTACTCCGGCGGCGAGAACGCCGCGCCCTTCAACGCGATCGCCCAACCCGCTCCGCGCGGCCATGTTCCGCAGATGGCCGACAAGCGCACCGGCGAGAAGGGCGGCGGCTACATGCTGATGAAGCCGCTGGCCGACACCGCGGCAGCGCTGGGCATCCGGGCGGAGTACGACATGCGGATCGCGCGGCTGATCGTCGACGACGACGATCGGGTGGTCGGGGTGCTGGCCCGCCGCTACGGCAAGCCGGTCGCCATCCGCGCCGAGCGCGGCGTCGTGCTGGCCACCGGCAGTTTCGCCTACCACAAGGAGATGATCGAAGGATACGCGCCGCGACTGATCGGCAGGCCCGCCGCGGCGATCGAGGAACACGACGGCATCGGCATCCGGCTGGCGCAGGCGCTCGGCGCGGAGCTGGCGCACATGGACGCGACCGAGGTGGCGTTCTTCGGGGATCCGCAGCTGCTGGCCCGCGGCATCCTGGTCAACGGGCGCGGCCAGCGCTACATCCCGGAGGACACCTACCCCGGCCGGATCGGCCAGGCGACGCTGATCCAGCAGGACAATCAGGCGTACCTGGTGATCGACGAAGCGTCCTACGAGGAGGCGCTGACGACCGAGACCTCCACGCCGTTCTTCCGCCAGCCCCCGACCTGGGTGGCGGAGACCATCGCCGAGCTGGAAGCGGAGATGGGCCTGCCCGGCCAGTCGTTGCAGGCGACCGTGGAGTGCTACAACCTGCACGCCGCCGACGGCGCGGACCCGGTGCTCGGCAAGAAGCCGGAATGGGTGCGCCCGCTGCGCGGACCGGTGGCAGCCTTCGACATGCGCGGCTTCACAGCCGGTTTCACCCTCGGCGGACTGCGCACCGACCTGGATTCGCGGGTGCTGCACGTTTCCGGAGAGCCGATTCCGGGATTGTTCGCGGCAGGCCGGTGCACCTCCGGCCTGTGCGCGGGCGGCTACGTCAGCGGCGCGTCGCTGGGCGACGGCAGCTTCTACGGGCGCCGGGCCGGCATCGCGGCGGCCAAGAACTGAACCGCCCCGGCCACTAGTAGGATCCAGACACATGTCCGAACCCGATTCCGTCATTCTCGAGGCGACCCGCCGCAGGCTGTCCGGCAAGCAGGCCGACACCGTCGACAAGCTGACCCGCGCGGCGGTGGAAGTGCTGGCGCGGGAAGGGTTCGCGGGCATGACCATCCGGATGGTCGCCGCGGCGGCCGGGGTCGGGACGGCCACCGCGTACACCTACTTCTCGTCCAAGGAGCATCTGGTCGCGGAGATCTTCTGGCGGCGGCTGGTCGCGTCGCCGTCGCCGGTCAGCGAGGACGAGGACCCGACCGTCCGGGTGATCGCGGAGCTGCGGAACATCGCCATGCTGGTGGCCGACGAGCAGGAACTCTCCGGCGCGGTCACCAGCGCCCTGCTCGGCCGCGATCCGGACGTGGAGCATCTGCGCGGACGCATCGGGGGCGAGATCCGCAAGCGGATCATCCGCGCGCTCGGTCCGGATCCGGACCCGGACGTGGTCGAATCGCTGGAATTGCTCTACGCGGGCGCGCTGGTGCGGGCGGGCATGGGTTACGGGTCCTACTCCGAGATCGCCGACCGCATCGAGACCTCCGCGCTGCTGATCCTGCGATAGCGCGGACTTCGCCGGACGACTTCGCGCCGGGTTGCCCGAAATCGGCCACGCGACGCGGGCATGCTCGTATCTTTGCCGTAGTCGGTGCAGATCGGAGTGGGAACAGTGCAACCTGGTGAGCTTTCCGCGGACTACGTCGTCGTCGGCTCGGGATCAGCGGGCGCGGTGGTGGCCAATCGGCTCAGCGCCGATCCGGGCACCACGGTGGCGTTGCTGGAAGCGGGCCCGCCGGACAAGAACAAGTTCGCGCACATCCCCGCCGGATTCGCCAAACTGTTCCGCTCCGAGGTGGATTGGGACTACCTCACCACGCCGCAACCGGAACTGAAGAACCGCGAGATCTACTGGCCGCGCGGCAAGATGTTCGGCGGCTCGTCCTCGATGAACGCCATGATGTGGGTGCGCGGATTCCGTGCGGACTACGACGAGTGGGCGCTGCTGGCGGGCGAGGAGTGGGGTTTCGCCGCGGCCGTCGAGCAGTACCGCCGCATCGAACGCGTGGAGAACGCCCAATACCCCGACGAAGGCACCGAGGGTCCGCTGCACGTCTCCCGGCAGCGCAGCCCGCGCGGGCTCACCGCCGCCTACCTGGCCGCTGTGCAGGAGGCGGGCTACCGGGTGGAGCCGCCCAACCGTCCGCAGCCGGAGGGGTTCAGCGAGACCATGGTCACCCAGCGCGCCGGCCGCCGCTGGAGCACCGCCGACGCCTATCTGCGGCCGGCACTGCGTCGTCCGAACCTCACGGTGCGCAGCGAGGCGCTGGCCACCCGGGTCCTGTTCGACGGCACGCGCGCGGTGGGCGTGGAGTACCGCCACGGCGGCGGCACGCACACGGTGACCGCGCGGCGTGAGGTCGTGCTGTGCGGCGGGGCGATCAACAGCCCGCAACTGCTGATGCTCTCCGGCATCGGCGATCGCGACGAACTGGCCCGCCACGGCATCGAGGTGCGCCATCACGCGCCGGAGGTCGGCGCGAATCTGCAGGATCATCTCGTCGCGGGCATCGGCTACGGCGTCGCGGGCGATTCGCTGTTCGGCGCCGAGCGGCCGCGTCAGCTGCTGGCCTACCTGATCCGCCATCGAGGCATGCTCACCTCGAACGTCGGCGAGGCGTACGGGTTCGTGCGCAGCAACCCGGATTTGGAGTTCCCGGACCTGGAGCTGGTGTTCGCGCCCGCGCCGTTCTACTACGAAGGACTTCAAGACCCGACCGAGCACGGGGTGATCCTGGCGACGGTGCTGCTGCGCCCGCAGAGCCGAGGACGGATCACCCTGTCCGGCGCGGACCCGTCCGCCAAACCCGTGATCGATCCGCGCTACCTGTCCGACAGCGCGGGGGCCGACCGCGCCGCCATCATGGCCGGATTGCGGGTGTGCGCCGCCATCGCCGCGGAGCCGTCGATGAAGGCGGTGCTCGGCCCGCTGATCTACCCGCCCCAGGCGCCCGCGGAACCGGAAGCCGTGCTCGAACTGACGCTCAACTCCTACGCCCACACGCTCTACCATCCGGTCGGCACCTGCCGCATGGGCACCGACTCCGCCAGCGTCGTCACGCCCCGGCTGGAAGTGCGTGGCGTCCAGGGACTTCGGGTGGCCGACGCCTCGGTGATGCCGCTGCTCATCCGGGGCCACACGCACGCGCCCGCGGTGTTCATCGGCGAGCAGGCGGCCGAGTTCATCCTCGCGGAGTAGCCCCACGCGCGTCGCCGCGCAGCTACGCCGCGACGGACAGTCCCAGCGATGCGGCCGCCAGGGCGAGGTATGGCAGCGGGTAGCCGATGTGCGCGTACTGCCGCGCACGGACCACGGTCACCACCGCGCCGACGAAGTAGACGACCAACCCGGCCGCCGCGGCAACCGCGATCGGCGGGACCGCCAGGCCGACCAGCAGCCCGGCCCCGCCGACCGCTTTGACGACCGCGAGAGGCGTCAGCCACGACTCCGGAACGTCGTAGGCGCGCATGTTCGTCCGCACCCACTCGGCGCGGACCACGTCTATGCCCGCCGCGAGCAATGCGGCCACGGCCGCCAGCACGGTGACGACGACGTAAGCGATGTCCATGGCAATACCCTTTCGTCAGGTGGCGCGCCCGGTCACCTGAGCGCTGTCCGATCCGTCATCTCGATGACGGACCATGGAGCGGAAAGGTGACCGATGCCCACCGAAGACGGTTTCGCGCGGGAATTCGAGGCCCAGCGCGGCCACCTGCACGCGGTCGCCTACCGCATGCTCGGCTCACCCAGCGAGGCCGACGACGCGGTGCAGGAGACCTGGCTGCGGCTGGCCCGCCACGACGTCGAGGACATACGGAACCTGCCGGGCTGGCTCACCACCGTCGTGTCCCGGATCTGCCTGGACCTGCTGCGCGCCAGGGCCGCGCGGCGCGAGGAACCGCTCGACCACTCCGCCCGGCCCGAACGCGGCGCCGACGAGAACGAACCGGAGCACGAGGCAGTCCTGATCGACTCGGTCGGCCGGGCGCTGCTGGTGGTACTGGACCGGCTCGGCCCCGACGAGCGGGTCGCGTTCGTCCTGCACGACCTGTTCGCGGTGCCGTTCGACCGGATCGGGCCGATCGTCGGACGCACGACGCCGACCACCAAGAAGCTGGCCAGCCGGGCTCGCCACCGCGTGCGGGATGCCGATACCGCCCCCGGACTCACCGCGCAGCGGCATGTCGTCGACGCGTTTCTCGGCGCGGCACGCGACGGCGACCTCGGCGCGCTCCTGGCCGTCCTGGCGCCCGATGTGGTCCGCACGGCCGACGCCGCCGCGCTTCCCGCCGGAGTGGCCACGACCGTACGCGGCGCGGCCTCGGTGGCCGAAGAGACCGTGCTGCTCCGGCGGCGTGCACAGGTGGCGGCGCTCGCGCTGGTGGACGGTCACCCGGGCGTCGTGGTCGCTCCGCACGGCAGGCTGCTGCTGGCGCTCACCGTCACGGTGCGCGGCGACCGGGTGGCGGGATACCAGGTGATCGCCGACGCGGCCCGGCTGCGCGGCCTGTCGATCAGCCTGCTGCCCGGCTGATTCCGGATGCCGTCCGGTTCAGGACGTAGACACCGGCTCACGCGCGTCGCCAGGCAGGGCGCGTTCCGCCGCTCGGCGCCGCCGGAAGGTCCGCGGCGTCTCACCGAAGCGCGCCTTGAACGCCGCGGAGAACCATGCCGGGGTGAATCCGGCGCGGACCGCCAGCGCGCTGATGGGATCGTCCTCCCGCGCCGGGTCCTCGAGCAGGTCGCGTGCGGCGCGCAGGGCTTCGTCCCGCCGCACGTCGCGGTAGGTGGTGCCGGCCTGCTGCAGTACCGAGCGCAACTGCCGGGGCGACCAGCCCAGCGCGTGCGCCACCGCGGGCAGGCGCACGTCACTCCGGCCGACATTGGCTCGCACGTACTGCCGGATCTGCGCGACGACATGGGCGTGATGGGTTCGCTGCGGACCGGTCTCACCGAGCGAGATCAGGCTGAGCAACTCCGCGATCCGGTCGCAGACCGCGTTGAACTCGAGGTCGGACAGATTCGCCTGTTCGTCGTGGGTGCTGCGGATCATGGCCTGGGTGATCCGGCCGAGTCCGGAGTCGAGGTCGATCGTCATACCGCGTTCGGCGAGCGGTCCCGCGCGATGGTCCAGTTCGGCACGGGGCAGCTGGAACGCGTAGGCCGACAACAGCGGGATGTGGATCTGGCACAGATCGTCGAGCGCGGTCACCGCCGCCTGTTCGGGTCGCGCTCGCGTCTCCTCCCCGCGATAGCGCACCGAGTACACGCCCCGCTGGGGGACGACGACCCAGTAGAAGTCGTCACAGGGACCGTGGCGAATGTTCGTCCGGGTGCGGTAGGAGGTACTGGTTCCCCGCTGCTCCCAGCGCAACAACCGGTAGACGGCAGACTCCTGAACCGTCAGTCCCGAATACCATCGATCCGGATCGCCGTAGCGATAGTCCATGGGAACGAAGCTGTTGGCGATCTCGGTCCACGATTCGGCATCGCTCGCGGTTACGCCATAGCACTTCATGGTGACAACCTATCGCCGCCGATTCACCGATACCGCATTGTCCATGAACACGATACGACTCCAGCGCGCCTCCTCTTGCAGCTGGGAAGCCTCCGGCGCGGTCACGCGATCCCGCAGGCCGGGCGCATATTTCATGGCCACACCGCGCTCGTCTCAGCGCGCGGGCACCCTGGCGAACCCGAGCGGCGGCGTGGGAGCGGGACCGGTGCGCAACACCGGGCGGAAGTCCGGCAGCACCGGCAGGACGTCGGCGTTGCGGGCGGCGTAACAGCGCACGGCGGGCAGCGCACGGGCGACCTCGGCGCGCTCCACCGGTTCGTGGTCGATGAAACCGATGGCCGCCGGCCCGAGTCCGAGGGTGCGCCCGATCCGCATGATCGCCGAAGACTTGGGGCCCCAGCCGATCTCGATGGCCGAGAACATCTCGTAGACGCCGTACCGGTACAGCTTGTCCAGCGTCCATTCGCGCTCGCCGCGGCTCGCCACGGCATGCCAGATCCCGCGCTCGCTGAGCACGCGCAGGGTGCGCAGGGCGGCGGGTCGCAACGCGCCGACGGTCGCGTCGCACACAGCGCCGTCCCACAAGGTGTTGTCCAGTTCCCAGACAAGACATCTCAGAGCCGGTGTCATCGCCCTGCCCCTATCGTTGCGTCCGCACTGCCTTTCCGCCGTGGCGTGCGCGACGGATGGGCACTGCACACCATCCAGGACACGACACGTGCCGGACAAGACCCTCGTTACATGGCCATGCCCGGCGCGGGTGATCCTACCGGCATGTCCGTCCGCGCTCGCGGCGACGACCGAACCCGCCGCCGCCCGCCGCGGGGTCGGTAGCCGCTGTCCGGCCCGGTCCTGTGACCGCTCACAACTCCGCACCGACCGGTCCCTCTCAGCTCTCACAGAACCGGTCGATCGGGTCCGCGAAGGAGATCTACCGATTAGTGTGAATGCGCTGCACACCAATCGTGGGCGGAAGGGAGTCGCCAATGTCCGTCGACAGTTCGGCCCGGCCGAGCCTGACCCTGTCAGGGAAGCCGATGTCGTCCCCACTGAAGGATGTTCGCGGGCTAGCGCGTCAGATGGTCGGCCACTTCGTCGAGAACGTCATCCCGTGCGGGACGCTACCCGGTGACGCGATCGCCGGCGACGTCACCACCATCACCCGGGTCTGCCTGGAGCTGGCGGTGAGCATGCTCGACGGGAAGGACCTTCCGGAGAAACTCCAGCGGCTCGGTGACGCGGCCGCGGGGTGGGCGCGGGAAGGGGTGCCGATCGACACCATCCACCACTCGATCCACGAAGGCTTCAAGATGGGCCTGGACCTGGTGGTGTCCGACGCGACGATGAAGGACTACGACGATCTCGTCGACGGCGCCAAGATGGTCGTCGAGATGCTCGACATGATCAACTCCGCTGTCTCCATGGCCTACGTCCGCGAGCTGCGCGCGGTGGTCAGTGAGCACCACACCGCCGTGCACACGCTGACCTCCGCGCTGCTCGGCGGACACAGCACCTCCACCATGGCGCGCGAGTGCGGCATCGCCATCGCGTCGTCGTACGCCGTTCTGGCCGTGGCGATCCCGCCGCACCGCGAGGAACACAACCCGATGGTGGACGGCAAGGTCGTCGCGCGCCGGAAACTGCGCCGGGTCCAGGCCGAACTGGCCACACGCTGTGGCGAGGCCGTGCTGTCGCTGCTGAGCGTCGACGGCGGCACGGTGCTCATCCCGTCCGGCCATCTGGACAACGAGCAGTTGGACGCGCTGGTCACCCAGCTGTCGCACGCCGCGCAGGTGGGCGTCACCGCGACCATGGTCGAGGCGACTCCCGAGAAGATCCCCACCGCCGCCGATCAGGCGCACGAACTGCTCGACATGGTGCAGCGATTGCAGGCGGTGGCCGGGCTCTACCGCTTCGACGAACTGGCACTGGAATACCAGCTGACCAGACCCGGGCCTGGCCGCGAGTATCTCGGCTCGCTGCTGGACCCGCTGGACGCGCATCCCGAGCTGCTGGAAACGCTGCGACGCCACATCGCCAACAACCTCAACCGGCAGCGCACGGCGCGCGTGCTGCACGTGCACACCAACACCGTGGACTACCGGCTCAAGCGGATCGGACAGCTCACCGGTTTCGACCCGTCCCAGCCGTCGGGCCTGTGGTACCTGCGCTCGGCACTCGTGGCCCGCACCTATCGCACGACCTGAGCTGGTCGTTGTGGGTCGACCCGTCGACGATTACCGTGGGCGGCGAGTCGCGAAGACCGGTGGCGGTGCCGCAGCGGTCGTCGCGATCCGAGGTACCGAGGAGAGTGCGATGACATGGGCGGGCGCGCCGGCGACCGAGATCGCGGCGGGAGTCCGGAGCCGGACGGTATCGCCGCTCGAGGTGGTCGACGAGCACCTGACCCGCATCGCGGCACTCGACCCGCGGCTCAACGCCTTCCGGATCGTGCGCCACGAGCAGGTCCGCCACGAAGCCCGCGCGCTGGCCACCCGCGGCGATCTTCGTGACCTTCCGCTCGCCGGGGTTCCCGTGGCGGTGAAGGACAACCTCGACCTCGCCGGATGCGTGACCGGCAACGGGTCCCGCGCGGCACGCCAGACCGCGGCCGGTTCCGACAGCGAGTTAATCGGCCGGTTGCGCGCCGCGGGCGCGCTGCTGATCGGCAAGACCAATGTGCCCGAGCTGTGTCAGTGGCCGGTCACCGAGAGCGCCGCGCACGGCGTCACCCGCAATCCGTGGCACAACGCGTACACGCCGGGCGGCTCCACCGGCGGCGGCGCGGCGGCGGTCGCCACCGGGATGGCCGCGCTCGCAGTCGGTTCCGACGGCGGCGGGTCGATCCGCATCCCGTCGTCCTGCTGCGGGCTCGTCGGCCTGAAGCCCGGGGACGGCGTGATCGCGCGCCCTGCCGAACTCGGCTCGAGTTGGCTCGGCATATCGACGTTCGGCCCACTGGCGACCACGGTGGCCGACGCGGCGCTCCTGCTCGGGGTGCTCGCCGCCGACGACCGCTACCGGACGCCGCCTCCGCTCGAGCGGCCGCTGCGGATCGGCATGACCACCCGGTCACCGGTGCTGGGGGCATCCGTCGACCCTCAGGTGCGCACCGCGATGCTGGCCGCGGCCGAAGCGCTGCGCGAAGCGGGCCATACCGTCACCGAGGCGTCGCCGCCGTGGCGGCCGCAGGACGCGCTCGGCTTCCTCGCACGCTATTTCGCCGGCGTCGCCGAGGACACCGCGAACCTGAGCGCGGATCTCCTCGAACCGCTGACCCGCAAGGTAGCGCGGGCCGGACGGGTGATCACGAGGATGCACCCCGTACCCGACGCTCCCCCGCCGCGGCAGGCAGGCCGATTCGCTGCGTGGTTCACCGAGCACGACCTCCTGCTCACGCCCACCCTGGCAACCCCGCCGGTGCCCGTCGGGGCCTTCGCCGGGAGAGGGTTTCTGCGAACCATGCTCGACGTGCCTCGCTTCATCCCGTTCACGCCGCCGTTCAACACGGTGCGCTACCCGGCGATATCCGTTCCCGCCGGACAATCCGATGCCGGGCTGCCCATCGGCGTCCAGCTCGCCGCGGCGCCCGGCGGCGAGACCACGCTGCTGGCGGTCGCCGCACAGCTGGAGCACATTCGTCCATGGCAACGGCACGCTCCCCTCGGCGACGAGGCGATCCGTTGAGCGACCGCTACGCCTGAACCGTCCCCGGGGCTCCCACTGGTCTCCGCCCACAGCGCTGTGATTTCGGCGGGTGCGGTGTCGAACCTTCCGGCGGCACACATCGACAACGCGGTGTGCCCGTCGCCTCTCGATAGCCGAGGTCGAACGGGAATGCCTCCAGCACACCTTCCCGCGGCGGCAGCACAGTCATCGCGGGTGTCCGTGCACGCGATATCAGCGCCCGCCGTTCCGGCCGATCCGGCCGCGCATCGCGCACCCTCCGCCACGGCGCCCGTCCGCGTGTGGGCATCTCCCCGTACATGCGTCGTTAATGTCGTGTTTACGATGTGTCGGTGCTTGTGAACGACGTGCGAGGGAGCTCGACCCCACCGGGCGAGCGAGTCGGTATCGAAGAGCTCCGGGAGCGTCGGTTCCGGCCGGTGGTCGTGTGGTGCGGTATCGCGGCCATCGTGCTCGCGCTGGTCGGTGGTGAGCTCATGGCCGCGCACATCGGGGCGCTGGGGCCGCTGACCAGCTTGCTGCGGGACTATGCCGGAACACCGAAGTCGGCGACCACACCGTGGGCCGGGTTCCTGCTGGCGTTGGTCGGGATCACGGCTCGCGCACGGGTCGGCGCCGTCGCCGCGGCGATCGCCATCGACCTGGTGTTCGTTCTGATCAGGGCGGCCGAGGGACGGCCGTTCACCGTCGGCAACGGTCCGACCCTCGTGCTGACCGCACTGGCGGTGATCGCGTTCGTGCGGTGGGACGAGCAGCGACGCCGCACGGCGTTGCGCACCATCGCCTTCGGCGTCCTGCTGATCTGCGCGACGAAGGTCAGCGAGATCTGGTTGGACATCACCGCGTGGGCCTGCCCGATGGTTCTCGACCCGTACGTGCAAGTCGCCGACCGCGCCCTCGGCAGCCCGTCGTGGCTGGTCGGGCACGCGCTCGACGCGGCGGGACCGCTGGCCTCGGGCGTGGTGCGCTGGGTGTACTTCGAGCTGCCGCTGGCGGCCGTGCTGGTCGCGGCGTGGCAGTTGCGCGGCGTGACGACCGGTGCGTGGCCACGGCACTACCTGGTGCGAACGTTTCTGACACTCGGGGTCGTCGGGCCGATCTGGTATGTGGTGTTCCCGGTGGTGGGGCCGGTGCTCGCGTACGGGCCGCAGGGGTTGGGTTTCCAGATCGCCGACGTCTGGCCGAACGTCGTTCCCGCGGTGCCGTCCTCACTCGAGGCGCTGCGCTTCGACGGCATCACGCCGCGCAATTGCATGCCCTCGCTGCACACCGCCTGGGCACTGTCGCTGTTCATCCACTCCCGGCGCGGCCCGCTGTGGTTGCGCTGGGGCGGCGCGTTCTGGCTGGTGTGCACGCTCATCGCGACACTCGGCCTCGGCGCCCACTACGGCGTCGACCTGATCGTGGGCGCGGCACTGTGCCTGACCGTCGAATCCGCGCTGCGCGACCCCGACCGGGGCTGGGATCGCCCGCGCGTCCGGATCGTCGCAATGGGGGTCGCGGTCTGCACCGGTGTGCTGCTGTGCATTCGGTTCCTCGCCGCGCAGATGGCGGCGTACCCGATTCCGTCCGGAATCGCGCTCGTCGCTTCGCTCAGTGCGCTGGCGATCATGTTCTACACCACGTGGTTCGGCGCGTCATCGGTCGAGCCGACCCGGTCGGCCGGTTTGCCGGCGAAGCTCTGAACGGCCCGCACCGGCCGCGCACCCAGTGCGCGGGCGGTGCTTTTGCTTGTCGCACCGCCGATTCGGGGATACAGGCGAGTCCTCGTCCATCGGAGCGAAGCGCCGGCGGTCAGTGATCGGCCTCGGCAGGGCGACCGCCACGACGGTGCGCGGCCAGCGTCGAGGCCAGCGCGGCCCGATCCAGCTTGCCCCGCGGCGTGCGAGGCAGGCTGTCCACGACCAGCACCTGCACCGGCATACTCGGACTCGGTAAGGTGGCGCGCAGCCGCCGCCAGATCTCCTCGGCGCCCGGTGCGGCAGCGCCCACCACGATCGCCGCCGCGGGCGCCTCACCCATGCGTGCGTCGGGCACGCCGACGCAGGCGGCCTCGGCGACACCCGGTATCGCCGTGAGCGCCGCTTCGACGGCCGCGGGTTCCACATTGAGACCGGCCCGGATCAACATGTCGCTGTCCCTGCCGAACAGCCGCAGCTGGTTGCCGATCACCTCGCCCCGGTCGCCGACCGTCATCCACCCGTCCACCGGCCCGCCGACCACACCGTCCTCGGTGAGATAGCCGTCGAAGAGCATGTCACTGCGCACGTACACCAAGCCGTCGCGAACACGCGCCTGAACACCGTGGAACAGTTCACCCGCGGACTTCTCGTCCGTGCTGCCGAGCCCGCGATCGAAGGAGACGAAGCTCAATTCGGACGCACCGTAGAAGTGCACGAGCGAGGCGTTCGGCAGGACCTCCTGCAACGCTTCCCGGCCCGTGCGCGGCCACCGGGCCGCCGAGGACAGCACTTCCCGGACACCGCCGAACCGGCCGATACCCGCCCGCACCACGTCCCACGCGATCGTCGGCACCGCATATAAATGCGTCGCACCGTCTTTCAGCGCATCGCCCACCGGCCGCAGATCGACCGTCGCGCCCCGGCTCAAGGCGTGCAACGCGCCGTAGAGGAAATGGGTGTGGTCCAGCACGCCGGGCACCGACACCCGGTCGCCGGCGCCGATGTCGAACGTCCGATCGGAGCGATCCGATGTCGTGGCCCACGACCGTTGGTCGCGCACGAAGAGTTTCGGTTCGCCGCTGGTGCCGGAGGTGATGCCGACCAACAGTTCGGCGCCCGGCTCCACCCGGCCCACCGCACCCTCGGATTCCAGTGTGGCGGCGGTCCGCACGATTCCGTCGTATCCCAGCCGCCGCAATCGCCGGTGCTGCTGCGGCACGGCCACGACGGCTCCCGGCTCGGCGAGCGCGAGTACCCGGCTCAGCTGGGCGGGCAGCAGATGACGATGCAGCAGCACGACGCTCACCCCGGCGTGCATCGCCGCCGTCACCGTCACCAGCGATTCGACATCGGACGTGGGGAGCACGGCCACCCGGCGCATGCCGCCGAGCCCGGCCGCGACCCGAACGACCTTCGACCAGAACCGCTCGTAACCCACCCGCTCGGGTCCCGTGATCACCGCGGATGCGGCCGGGTTCGCGGCGGCCTGCCGGGCGATCCGCGCGGCGAGCAGTTCAGTCATCGTCCACCCCTCGCGCCGCGAGGGCGTCACCCATCGCGTCGGCCGTCCGCAGCGCCCGCACCAGCACCGGGGTGACCAGTGCCGTCATCGACCATTGCAGGCCACGTGCGCGCCGCGCCTCGGCCACGTCGTGCACTATCCCCGCCAGCAACGGGACACACCGGATCGCCAGAGCCAGCAGCAGGCCGATCCGCTCCGGATCGACACCGGCCCTGCGCAGCGGCCCGAGCCACCGGGTCACGGCGTCGAGCATGTCGGTCACCCGCGTGGTGAGGGTGAACAGCGCCGCGAGCGCCACCGAGACCACCAGCACCCCGCACACCACCGCGGCTCGCGCGGGCGAGGTGATCAGCACCTGGAAAACGGCGATGAGCAGCAGCATCCACACCAACGGACGCAGTTGTGCCAGCGCGACGCGCCAAGGGATCCGGGCCACCGCGAACAGGACCGCCACCACCCCCGCGGTAGCCAGCACCTGCGGCGGGGTTCGCGCGAACACCGTGGTGGCCACGATCGACCCGAGCAGCAGCACCAGCTTCGCCCCGGCCGGTATCCGGTGCAGCGGCGAATCGCCCGGACGGTACAGGCCGATCATTCGACCGCTGCCCGGTATGCCGCGACGGCGTCGCCGGGGGTTCCGTCGAACGCCACCGCGCCGTCGTCGATCACGATGACGCGTTCGAAGCTCTCCAGCAACGACAGCTGATGGGTCACGACGATCACCTGCTGATCCACGTTGTCCAGCGCGTCGGCGACGACCCTGGCGTTGCGCAGGTCCAGCAGCGTGGTCGGCTCGTCCGCCACGATCACCTCCGGCCGCCGGATGAGGACGGCACCGAGGGCGAGCAGCTGTTTCTGGCCACCGGACAACAGATGTGCGGGGTGTTCGGCGTGGCCTGCGAGCCCGAACCGTTCCAGGATCTCCTGGACGCGCGCCGCGATCTCTCGCTTGCTCAGCCCCGTCCGCCGCAGAGAGAAGGCGAGATCCTCGGCGACCGTGGGCATCACGATCTGGGTATCGGGGTCGGTGAAGACGAACCCCACCTTCCGCCGCACCTGTGCGCCCTTGCGGGAGGCGTCCACGCCGTCCACCGTGACCGTGCCGGAACTCGGCGTCAGCAGGCCGTTGATCATGCGCGCCAAGGTCGATTTGCCGGAGCCGTTGGACCCGATGATGCCGACGCGGGGCTCGGTGATCCGCAGGTCGATGTCGCGCAACACCTTCCGCTCACCGAAACGGTGGTGCACCGAGTCGAAGACGATCTCACTCATGACACTCGCTCCACGAGCACGGCGATTCCCTGCCCGCCGCCGATGGCGCAGGCCGCGAGACCGAGCGCGGGGCCGTCCGCCCGCAGCATCCGACTCGCCAGGCGCACCAGCAAGATGGCTCCGGACGCGCCCCACGGGTGTCCCATCGCGATGGCGCCGCCCTGCGGGCAGATCGTGGACTCGTCGAGGCCCAATTCGTCCGCCACCGCGAGCACCACCGAGGCGAACGCCTCGGTGATCTCGATGACGCCGAGGTCCGCCACACCGACGCCGGTCCGGCCCAGCAATTTCCGGATCGCGGGCACGGGCCCGAGACCGGGAAACGCGGGATCGGATCCGGCGACCGCGCAGCCGAGGATCCGCAACGCGGGCAGCCCGGCGACCATCGACTCGCTGGTGACCGCCATGACCGCGGCGCCGTCGGAGATGCCGCAGGAGTTGCCCGCGGTGGCCGTGCCGTCGACGCCGAAGCTCGGGCGAAGGCGCGCGAGCCGGGCAGTGGTCATGCCCGCGCGGATACGTTCGTCGCGGTGCACGTCACCGATCGGCACGATCTCCGCGGAGAAGTCGGTGGCCGCGGCGAGCGTGTGCGAACGGGCCGCGTAGGCGTCCTGCCGTTCCCGGCTGATGCCGCGCGCTCGCGCGAGATCATCGGCGGCCGCGCCCATGTCCGGATCGGGAAAGCCCGGTGGCGCGAAGGGAGCCCGGGTGTACCGCACGGGCTCGGCGCCGGCCACCGGCGGCCAGAAGCGCCACGGAGCGGTACTCGCCGATTCGACGCCTCCGGCGAGGATCAGTTCGTCCGCGCCGCTACACACCCGCAACGCCGCCTGCATCACCGCGTCCAAGCCCGACCCGCACTGCCGATCCACGGTGACGCCGGGGACGTGCACACCCAGCCCCGCCCGCAGTGCGGCGACACGGGCTGGATCGCCGCCGGGTCCCAGGCAATTGCCGAGCACCACGTCGTCCACGTCGGCGTCCACGCCCGCGCCGCGCAGCGAGGCCAGCACGTCGCGCAGCACAGGAGCGGCGAGGTCGGTGACGGTCAGGTCCGCCAATCCATGTCCCGCGTTGCCGATCGGCGTACGGCGCGGCGCTACCAGAACGGGGACCGGACTCATGTCAGCAAGTCTTTCAGCCTGCCCCTGGCGACCTTTCCCGCGGCGGTTCGCGGCAGCGCGGGCAGTGGCACCCACCGGCGCGGCATCGCCTCCTTGGCCAGCACGCGACGCGCTCGCGACCGGATCTCGTCGAGTCCCGCGCCGTCGTCCAACTGCACAGCGGCCGTGACGGTTTCACCGAAAACGGCATGCGGCGAGCCGATCACGGCCACCGCGACGATGCCGTCGAACGATTCGAGGACGCGCTCCACCTCCTCGGCGACCACGGTGGTGCCACCGACATTGATCGCGCAGTCACCCCTGCCCAGGACGGTCAGCTCGCGATCGGGGCCCAGTTCGGCGAGGTCGCCGACTCCGAACCAATCGGGTGCGCCGAGCACACGGTACGGCGATCGAACGTAGAGCAGTCCGTCGCGCACCTCGGCCTCGACTCCGTCGAGCAGCCGCATCGGCTCGGGAACGCGGCGTGCCGCCACCAGCGAGACCTCCGAGGAGCCGTAGTACTCGACCACCTCCACCTCGCCTGCCGCCGACAAGGCGCCGTCGTCCAGCGCGATGCCCGCCACGATCGCCGTACGCAGACGCGGGCAGGTGCGCACCACCGCACGCAGTACCGCGGGAACCGCGTGCACCACCGTGGCTCGCGCCGGATCGTCGGTGACGCACGCGCCGCGCCACAACGCGTGCAGTGCGCCGAACAGGTGCATGGTCGCGTGCAACGGCCCGGTGATCAGGACGCGGTCGGCCGGTTCCACGCCGGTGATCGCCGAGAACGCCGGAAAGCTGTCGTACCAGGAGGCGGCCGTTCGCGCGAGCGGCCTGGGACGACCGGTCGAGCCCGAGGTCGCCACCAGCAAGAACGCCGCGGGCGGTATGCCCGTCCGGTGCGGGCGGGCTTCGGGATTCTCCACGAAGACCGGGATACCGCGCCGTGCCGCGGCGCAGACGCAGATCAGCGCGTCCGCGACGGATAGGGCCGACGCGTCGTAGACGGCCGCGTCCGGATCCCGGGCGATCCATCGCTCGATAGCCCGGTCGAGTTCGCGGTAGGTGTAGGTGTGGCCGTCGAAGTCGAGGGCAGGCGCGTCGCCCGCGCCGCCGAGTTCGCGACTAGGCACGGATCACACCGGGATACGCGCGGTGCACTCCTTTGGCCACGACGCTCGCGACGACCACTTTGAGCAGGTCACCGGGAATGAACGCCCAGTTCGTGGTGATGGCCGCTCCGACGCCCAGGTCGGTGCGCAGCAGCAGGCCCACCGTGCCGAACAGGTAGATGATCAGCAGGCCGCCGATGGCGTTGATCAGCAGACCGAGCGCGATCGGGTATTTCGGCAGGATGCGGGCGGTGCACAGTCCGATGAACAGCGCCGCGGGGATCCAGCCGATCAGGTACCCGGCACTGGGACCGGCCAGCGCCGTCAGACCGGTACGGCCGCCGGACAACAGCGGCAGGCCGATCATCGTGAGCGTCAGGAAGACCACGACCGCGGCCGTTCCTTTGCGTGCCCCGAGCACCGCACCCGCCAGGATCACACCGAGGGTCTGCACCGTGATCGGCACACCACTGAACCCGACCGTGATGGCGCCCGGCAAGCCCAGCGCCGCGATCAGCGCCGCGAAGACGGCGATCTGCGCCATGTCCCGCGCGGAAATACCGACCCTCGGCTCCCGAGAGTCCTCGACACCCTCCACGACAACCCTCCGCATAGAACTTGAACGACGTTCAAGGTAGCAGGCCGTATACGTTCCACCGCCGTCGACCTCCCGCGCCGGACCTGGCAGGAGGCCTACCGATGCGTCCAATCGGGTTGGGTGAAGTGAGCGACCCGGGCCGCGGAAGGCGCTGTACCGAGCAGGACGACTTCGCGGAACTGCCACAGCAGTGCGCCGGTCGGCGCGTGGATGGTCATCTTCGGGCCGAGCCGCATCTGCAGCAGGCCGGCTTCGTCGGCAGGCGCGGCATCGTCGCGCAGTTCCGCCTGCCGTACCGCGTCCTCGGCCCGGACCCAGCGCGGGGTGTCCTCGGCGGCGAGCCGGGCGAGGTCGACCAGGTGCACCGAGTGGACCTCGTCCGGGTTCGGCCGCAATCGCGTGGCGTCGGTCAGCACCAGAACGAGAGGCGTGATCGTGAAGCCGGACGCGGCGGGAAAGTCGTCGAGCGCGCCGAGCAGATCTTCGGGACGCGCGTGCAGCCCCAATTCTTCGTGCAGTTCACGCAGGGCGGCTTGTTCCGCGGTCTCGCCTTCGTCCAAGCGGCCACCGGGCAATCCCCACTGTCCGGCGTTGCGGCCACGGTAGGCCCGCTTGATGACGATCACCGCCGGTGGTCCATCGGGCTCCTCGACCACACACAACACCACCGCCGCGCGGCGCACACCGGGCGCGTCGGCGACCTCGATGCGCGGGAATCCCGCCAGCCGGGAGGTCGCGAGCACGCGGAACTCGTCGATGCTCCTGGGCAGCGGCGCTTTCGGAGTCGGCTCCATGGCCTCGATCTTGCCCGAACCGGACACGGGAGGCGACGCGGGAGTCGTTGACAGCAAATGCCGCACCTGTCACCGTATCGGGAACCTCGGGGCCCCGGCCGTGCCTCGGGCGTTCGCGATCGGAGCGTGCTTGATGGGGTTTCTCGAGCCCGACCTGCCCGTGGTCGACCTGGCGGAATGGAGCAAGGGCACGCGTGGCGAGCGCATCCGTCCCATGGCCCGGCACTGGGCCGAAGTGGGGTTCGGGACACCCGTGGTGCTGCACCTGTTCTACGTCGGCAAGATTTGTCTGTACGTGCTCGGCGGCATGCTGGTCGCGCTGACCACGGCGGGCATCGACGGATTCACCAACGTCAGCGCCTGGTGGGCGGAACCGATCGTCTTCCAGAAGATCGTGCTGTACACGCTGCTGTTCGAGGTGGTCGGGCTGGGCTGCGGCTTCGGCCCACTCAACAACCGATACTTCCCGCCGCTGGGCTCGATCCTGTATTGGCTGCGCCCCAACACTATTCGGCTGCCACCATGGCCGGATCGGGTACCGCTCACCAAGGGCGACAACCGCACCCCGGTGGACATCGCTGTGTACGCGGCGCTGCTGGCGACGACAACGGTCGCCTTGCTGTCCGACGGCACCGGCCCGATCCCGGAACTGGACACCACCGTGGGTTTGTTGCCGCACTGGCAGGTCGCGGCGGTTCTCGGCCTGCTGGGCGTCATCGGCCTGCGCGACAAGGTGATCTTTCTGGCCGCCCGGGGCGAGGTCTACGCCACGCTAACCATCGCTTTCCTTTTCCCCGGAGCCGATTCGATCGTCGCCGCGAAAGCGGTTTTCGTCGTGATCTGGATGGGCGCGGCCACATCGAAGCTGAACAAGCACTTCCCTTTCGTGGTCTCCACGATGATGTCCAACAGTCCGGTGTTCCGGCCGAAACCACTCAAGCGCGCCTTCTTCGAACGCTTCCCCGACGATCTGCGGCCAGGGCGGTTGTCCCGCGTCTTCGCCCACGGCGGCACCGTCGTCGAGATGTGCGTTCCGCCGGCGCTGTTCTTCTCCCCCGGCGGGTGGCCGACCGCCGTCGCGGCGTTCGTCATGGTGTGCTTCCATCTGGCGATCCTGACCGCCATTCCGATGGGCGTGCCGTTGGAATGGAACGTCTTCATGATCTTCGGCATCGCCGCGTTGTTCGTCGCGCATGCCGACCTCGGCCTGAGCAGCCTGCGAAATCCGGTACCGGTCGCAGTGCTGTTCGGCGTGACCGCGAGCATCGCGATCGCCGGAAACCTGTTCCCGCGCAAGATCTCCTTCCTGCCGGGCATGCGGTACTACGCGGGGAACTGGGACACCACGATGTGGTGCGTCAAACCCTCGGCCGCGCAGAAGATCGGCACCAGCATCGTCGCCATCGCGAGCATGCCGCAGGCGCAGCTGGAGCGGTTCTACGGGAAGGACCGCGCGCAGATTCCGATGTACCTGGGATACGCCTTCCGTGCCATGAACACCCACGGCCGCGCACTGTTCACGCTCGTCCACCGCGCCATGCCGCCCGGCCGCGAAGACGAGTACACCATCACCGACGGCGAACGCATCTGTAGCACCGCCGTAGGCTGGAATTTCGGCGACGGCCACATGCACAACGAACAACTCATCGCCGCCATGCACCGGCGCTGCAACTTCGAACCCGGCGAAGTACGCGTGGTCCTCCTGGACGCCCAGCCGATCCACAAGCAGACCCAGCAATACCGCCTCGTCGACGCGGCCACCGGCGAATTCGAACGCGGAGAGGTGAAGGTCGCCGACATGGTCACCCGCCAGCCCTGGGCCGACGATGTACCGGTGCGTGTGCACTACATGGCCAGCGAACAGGCCTAGCGCCCTTCGTTCTCCGGCTTTTATTCCCACCGAGCATTGTTCAGGACAAATTTATAGCCAGATGCGCATATCCGAGTAACGACATTATTGACTGTCTTCGAAAGCCGGGTTTCCGACGCGGATCGAGTCAGTCATTCACTTCGGAGGACTTCACGTTCCCCCGGCGCAGGTCCGCATCTCCCCGCTGACCATCGACCAACGCGTGGATCGCAGCTTCCTCGACGCGCTCCCCCACCCAAGTGAGGAAGGTTCGAACGTCGGTCGCGGGCAGCGGAAGCGCTGCCGAGCGGGGGCGCTGGAAGCTGCGCAGGGCGGTTTCGACGAGGGGGCGGAATTTCTCCTCGGATGTGGCGATCATCTGTGCCGCTTCGCGTTTGGCCGGCCAGCGACCCGTGCGGCAGAACGCTGCCATCCGGCAGCCGTTCAGCACCCGGTTGTCGCCCAGATGCCCCGCTCCCCCGGCGTGCTCCCGGACCGAAGCCCGCATCGCCGCGTACAGGTCGAGCCTTGACGGTGCTGCGAGGACCTGCCGTACAGGGGTTCCGAACAGGAGACGCCCGGCCTGGTGAGCGATGGAACGATCGATGACGTACCAGAAGTCCGATGATTCCGCCGGATCGAAGCTGACGCGGTTCGGCAACATCGGGCCGGTGTTGAGGTCCATGAGGTAGCCAGCCGCGCCGGATGGTTCGGCGACGAAGTCCGCGCCGTAGACCACCAGCTCCAGCCCGGCCGCGGGGCAGGGCAGCGAGGCGTGGGCGAGCGATTCGGCCAGTTCCCGCAGTACCCGCGCGGGGATCGATGGGTCGGCGACGATTGTCACATCGACGTCGCTGCGCCCGTGCCTGTAGTCGTCCAGCGCGATCGACCCTACCGCGAAGACGCTGATCAGATGACCTCCACAGACGGCGCGGGTGCGACGCACGAGACCATCCAGATAGGGACGCAACTCAGCCGGCAGGGAGTGCGAGTCCACCAGGGCATCGGTCATGCGGGCCAGTATCCGCCACGGCCGAGTTCCGGGCCTACCGGCTTCCGCTGATTTGGACCGGAGATCCACCACTACGGAATCGGACCATTCGACACCGGCGAATCACCCGCTCCTGTGCGGATCGCCCAGACTTACCCGATCCGAATGCCGGATCGAGCTGAATAATCGAGAGCCCAGAGCATTCAGGCGATCATGCAGTAGCACCGCTTGGTACTCGAGTTCGGGCCATGCTCGATTCCGGTGCACGCGAAGGTGGCGCACGGCGGGGCCCGGGGCGTCGGGCGCTACCGCGTGGTCGAGGCCGCCGGCCGCCCAGCCCTCCCTCCCCGGGCAATCAGTGCGGCAGCTCCAACCCGTCGGCCAGCACCGGCCACGAATTCTTCAACGCCTCCTGCCAGTAGCCCCAGGAATGGGTCCCGGTGGGCTGGAAATCGTAGGTGGCGGGGATACCGAGGGCATTCAGGCGGTCGCGCATGTTGTGGGTGCACCAGTTCACCGCGGCCTCGATCACGCCGCCCAGCACCAGCTGATTGAGGTAGCCGCGCGGTCCCGGCTGGGCATACGCGCCGTTGTAAGTGTCATACATGCCCGGCACTCCGGTCCCGGTCGACAAGAACAGGCGTATGCCACGGAGTTGCTCGGCGTGCAGGTACGGGTCGTTGGCCGCCCACATCGGGTCTTCTGGCGGGCCGTACATGTTCTCGGTGTCGCCGCCGCCCCAGCTCTCGACTGCCAATTTCACGAACTCGCGGCCGATCGGATCGCTGATCTGCGCACAACCGCTGTACGCCGCGACCGCTCGATACAGACCGGGTTTGGCGATCGGCAGCTGCAGTACCGAGGTTCCGGAGGTGGACAAGCCCGCGATGGCGTTCACGCCGGTGGTGCCGAACTCGGCGTCGATCAGCGGCGGCAACTCCTCGGTGAGGAACGTCTTCCATTTGTACACACCGAGTTTCGGGTCCGGGGAGCGCCAATCCGCGTAATAGCTCCAGCGGCCGCCCACCGGCTGCACGACATTCACGTCTTTGCCCGCGAGGAAGCTCAGCACGTCGGTGTTCTTCTGCCAGGTCGCGCTGTCCTGGCCACCGCCGCCACCGTTCAACAGATACAATGTCGGCCGCGGCACCGAACGGTCGGCCGGACGCAGCACCTTCACCATGATGTCCTGCCCCATCGCCGCGGAATGCACCCGCAACTGCACGGTCCGGTCGTCCTCCGCCCACGAACCGGTGATCGACGGCGAGTCGGCGCTGGCGGCCGGAGACGCCGCGATCACCCCTGCGGCCAGGGCGGACACCGCCGCCAGCACCCCGAGTGCGTGCACCCCAAAGCGGGAGACCAACTTGATCCTTGCCTGCACCCTGCCCGAATCGGCAACAGCCGCAGCCGCGAGCCCTGCGCCGACGTGGATACTTCGTTTCATCGCTTGCTTCCTCCACAACCACAGCGTTCCTCCACCGGCGCCGTCGTAGCGGCTCGACAGCGCCGAAGCTCGGATAACGCTAGAACCGAGGAAGGCATGGCGCTCTGCCGGTAAGAGTGGTCTGGACACCTCACGAATCGGACAGATCCCGCTAGGTGCGGGACACAAGCACAGGCGTGCGGCAAGGCGCCGTGCCACATCGCGCAGGCCGGCGCTCAGACGAGCGGACTAGCAACTAGCTGGACATCCTGCTGATCCCGCCGTCCAGATACCGGAAGAGGCGGACAGCTTCACCCAGCTGCGGCGCGCCCGAGATGCCCTCCCTGGTCATGATCGTGTGGAACAACTCGAAGAGTTGCTCGTGATGGAGAGCGGGCCTGTTCTCCTGTCGCCATCGCAGGACGTCCGGACCGTCATTGCTGAAGTCATGATGTTCGCCAGGGGGAACGGTGACACTCTCCCCCACACACAGAGGTCTCGTGGATCCGTTGAGCGTGAACGTCATGACACCCGCCAAGACATGGAAGGACTCGGTCATCGACGTATGCCAATGGGGCGGCGGACCGCTCCATATCGGTGCGGACCACTCGGTCACAAGCAGCTGACCGTCGGTTTCGGCACCGGTGGTGATGAACCTCAAGGTGAATTCCGTGTCGGGGATCACGAGCATGTCGCCGGGCTTTGCCATCGTCAGCACCATCTTTCGTTCTGAGCCGCCACCATTCGGTGGCCTTGAAGTTCGAGAGCGAGAACGCACGTCACCGCGACACAACGTGAATCCGTAGCCTAGACCCGCTCGCACCCCATCATGCCGAAGTGATCGCTCCCGGCTCGAGCGCGGCGTGCGCGGCTGAAGCCGCAGGCCGGTTCGTCATCCGCCACCCTCGTCCAACGCATCCGCAGGCGCCCAGCGGCCGAGGGGAGCCACACCGTTCTGGTCCATGAATTCCAGCACGTCCCGACGCTGGGGTTTGCCGAGCTTCGGATGCAGACGGTCCAGCGCGGCCCATTCATCGGAGGATCCGGTCGCGCCGCGCGGTATCGCCTTGACTATCTGCAGGCAGATATTGCGAATCTCCGCCCTGTTCTGCATATGTTCGCCGATCCGTGCCGCTTCTCCGAACCGCCCGAGATCGACCAGGTGCACGGCGATCTGTTTCTGCTTGACTTGCGCGGCCTGCGCCGAGATCGCGATCGCGATCAGATCGTCCAGGCGATCACGAGCGATGAGTGCTCGAACGTCACCAGCCCGCACATTGGTGTGATTCGCGGTGACGGTGCGTTGCAGCCGTTCCAGGGTGCGCTCCAGATCCGCTACGGCCTGCCGCTCACGGATGCGCGGGATCTCCCTGACCATCTGGTGCGCCACAGGAGTCACACCGGAGGTCGGTTCGCACCCGGTTCGGTCGGCGATGGTGCGAAGAAAGCGGGTCAGCGACGATACGTCGAGCAGGTCGACAGTTTGGAACGCGCGCATCGGCTCCCACAACCGGTCGACGCCGACCTCGAGGAGCAGCGGTGTCGTCGGCTTACCCTGCATCCAGAAGCATGCCCATTCGGCCGAGACCCAAGGGCGGTGCACCGACTCCGGGGTGATCACGGTGAACAATTCGTCACTGTTCTCGACACCCAGCTTGATCTGTTCGATCCAAGGAAGACCGTGCGGCGCGTCGTCGGGGAGGAGGAAGAACTCGACCCCGAGGTCGTGTTCCAGCAGGCTGCGCAAGTACCTGACCACTCCGGCGTCGTAGCTCGTGTGGCTGAGGAATACCCTCATTCCGCTCCCCCTGCGCGGTTCGAGCGAGGTACCCGAGGCTCGGAAACCCCCGCATCCTGTGTTCGATCCGGCTCGCCGCTCACATCGAAGCGAGCCGCGGAATCGCCTCACATCATGACACGAGAGCCGCAAATGGCGATGAAAAGTGCGGACTGTGCCGGAATCGGGTGGCGGAGGGCCTACGAGCTGTTCGGCGATATGGTCCGGTAGGTCCACTCGAAAACACGGGCGCGGCCTATCGCGGTATTGCGAAACCGTGGTGTCGGGATGAAGTGTTCGTAGCCGCCACGATAGGGAATCTTGATTTCAGCGGTCGGCGCAAGCGGCAGAGCGTGTTCGGCCAGACCATCCGGTCCGCCTTCGAGATAGATGTTCAGTTGTGGCATGGCATACCTCCCGTCGACGAAACAACGCACACGGGCCCTGATTGCCGATATGTCTGGCGTTGTGGGGGCATCCCCGGCGCCAGGAAGGCGGAATCCGGGGATGCCAGGTCGTCTATTCGGGGCTCCTTCCCGACTGCGTGCAGACGTTGGCCGGTGGTCTCAGATGCACCAGACCACACTGCCCAAGGGGAAGCAGATTGCCACCGATCCCCATCCTGATCCTGCTCCTGATCCTGTTCCCCCGGCAGGAACGACCGCTGTGGATGTCGAACTCGCGGGCGCCGTTCCAAGGGGCGTGGCCGAAGCCGCCGGAGCTGCGAGGGTGGCCAGGGGCAAGGCAATAGCGGTTGCGGCGACGAACTTCATCATTTTGCTGGACATATTTGTTCCCTCGATATCGAGTGATTGGTTCGATGCGCGTGCATTGCAGCCGACCAGCGATGTGGTGCCGTCGAACGACGTGACGGCCAGCGGGTGAGCGAAATCTGCCGAGACAGACAGTGCCCGGCTGCGCCGACTATGACGCGCTTGTTTTGTTCTCGACCCCGACCCGGTTGTTACGGTCTCGCACGGCGAGCGTCAACCGTGCGGTGAAATTGCCGAACCACACCCTGTGCAGGACGGTCCGGCGCCAAACCCTCTCGCGACTGCGTGGACCTGGCGGCTTCGACACCGGCGCTCCGGCCGAAGCGATGACCTCTTCCGCGACGATGAGGAAAGGACGTGATTCAACCAGGCTACTGCGATCGGCCGGAAGCCACTAGAGAACGGGGTGCACCAGATGCTGGGAGTCTCCGTTTCGGGGCCCATCCGCGCCCGGCCGGGTGAGATCCGCTCATCGGGCGAGGCCGATGAGTGTCCGTAGGATCATGAAGACGGCGGCCAGGCCGAAGCAGGCGAGTCCGACGACCCAGACCGTGAACATCTGCCGCCTCGGTATCAGGTTGCCCACCCATCCGGCGTCCAGGTCGGCGATGTCTTGTTGTGTCTCGAACGCCGTGCCGTGTGCGCCCCAGGTTCCGGCCGCTAGTTCGTTCTGTTCGAAACGCTCCAGCCAGAGCGCATCCTTACGTGCGGCGAGGCGATGGCTCGCCATCAGCATGATCGAGATGACCGACACGTTCAGCGCGAGCAGCGAGGAGGCGATCCGCGCGACGGCGTCGTTGCCCGCTCCCATCGAGATACTGAACAAGAAGGCCTGAGCTGTGAGGCTGACGGCCGGTACCTGCCAGAGCAGGTTGTCGTGTTGCAGGTGTCGGTCCGCCACCGCCTGATAGAGCATTTTCAACTCGGGCGAATGCCGCGACGGTGTTTCGTTCATGAAAGCTGCCGCCGCGATTCACCGCGCTCGTCGCGCTGCTGGTCGATCAGTCCGGCGCGAGCCAGCAGCAAGCCGCTGACCACGAGCACCCACACCGGGAACACCAGCGTCACCCACCGGTTCATCTCGCTGCCGACCAGCAGCGCCACAGCGAGCAGGTAGCTGAGACCGACGAGCCAACGGGGCATCAGCCTTGTCTTCGCCCAAATCGTCGCGAGCGAGATCATGAATACCGCGGCCATCCGCAACGCGTAGGTTTGGCTCGCCGAAACCACCACCATCCTCCCGAAGTTGATCACCTCGGCGCGAGCGCCCTGGTCGGTAACGCTGTCGTTGCTCATCACCAGGCCCGCGGCACCGGCGGTCGCGACGAACATCATCGCCAGGAAGAGCAGTCCGCTGCCCAAGAATACCGACAGGAAGAACCGGTCTTCATACTGTCCGAACCCGTCGCGTACGACGCCGATAAACCACAGAAAGCTGATTCCGGCGAAGGGCATCAGCACTGTCGCCGTAGTGATCACGCCGTGCCGATCCTGTAGCCATTGCGTCGAATCCTCGGCGTGTTTCGGCATTGTGATCCGAATCAAGACCAGCGTTGTACCGAGTAACACCGCGAAGACCACCCCTGCCGATGCGGCGGCTCGCGGCGTTGACAATCGACGCAGGGGCGGCGCAGGCTTGGTATGTTGCGACGGAGTCGGCATGAGGCCATCCTGCCAAAATCGGGTGCCGGCCGACGTTATTTCGCGGGTGCGGCGATGCGAACGCCGGCCCGCGTCACGAATCGAAAACGATTTGGACTTCTGGGCCTCGGTTGGCTCACGCAGCGAAGGTAGGTGCACAATATGCCGACCGCCGATCAGGACTGGAGCAAACCAGCGGCGCTGGCCATCCCAGCAGAGGGCTACTTCGAACTGCAGCGCGGCCGATACGGTCCCATATATCCACGAACTCCGGCCTGCTTCGGGTTCTCGATCATCGCCAAGGTGAAACCCGGCCGGGAAGAGGCCATCCGCGCGCACGGCAAGCAGATCGAAGACGCGGTAGCGGCAAGCCCGGACGTACTGGCACCGCTGCGGCTGCACTACCTGCGGTGGCTGCTGTTCGACGTCGGTTTCGGACTGTATTTCCAATATCAGGGCATCTTCGATACCGATTTCGACAAGTACACCGAAGACGCCGTGATGCTGTTCACGCAGACCGGTATAAACACCGTTTTCACCAACCTCGAGGGATTCCCGGAGGATTGGAAGGAAAATCCGGACGCGTTCGTCGAATTCGTTCGTAAACATCAGTTTCCGAGTTTCCTGGAGTACGGCGAATACCCTTACGTCAGCGCTGAGGAGATCAAGAAGGCGCTGCGGTTGAAGGCGGCGTTCTCCGACATGCTCGATCAGATGCAGTAACCCGGCGCCATGCTCGAACTCGACGACATTCAACACATCCTGCTGACCCGCACCCCAGCGGTGACCGGCCGCTATGAGTTCCTGTCCTTCGACGACCCCGCCGGGGGCCGAGCCTGGTTGGCTGCGCTGCTGGACCGGGTGCAGTCGGCCGCGGACGTGCGCGCCACTATGGACAGCTCGCAGCGCTGGGTCACACTGGCCTTCACCTGGAACGGGCTGCGGGCGCTCGGGGTGCCGGGGCAAGCGCTCGCCACCTTCCCCGACGAGTTCCGCGAGGGCATGGCCGCCCGCGCCGACATCCTGGGCGACACCGGCGCCAATCATCCCGACAACTGGGTGGGCGGGCTGGCCGGTGACGATCTGCATGCCATCGCAATCCTGTTCGCCCGCACCGAGGCCGAACGACAGCGTTGCACGGCCGAGCACGAGAAACTGGTGGTCGGCTGTCCGGGTGTGCGCGTGTTGTCGTTCCTGGATTTGAACGCGACACCGCCGTTCAATTACGCCCACGACCACTTCGGATTCCGCGACCGGTTGTCCCAGCCTGCGATCGAAGGATCTGGGGAGGACCCGACCCCCGGCTCGGGCGCGCCGTTGCAGCCCGGTGAATTCATCCTGGGCTACCCCGACGAGGAAGGACCGCCCCGGGGGCAGCCCCAGCCGGAGGTCTTGTCCCGCAACGGCAGCTACATGGCCTACCGGCGGCTGCAAGAACACGTGGGCGCATTCCGGGACTTCCTGCGCGAGCACGCCGACACCCCCGACGGGCAGGAACTACTCGCCGCCAAACTCATGGGCCGGTGGCGCAGCGGCGCACCGCTCGTGCTTTCGCCGGACCGCGACGACCCCGAGCTGGGTGCGGATCCCTCACGCAACAACGACTTCAACTATAGGGAGATGGACCCGCACGGTTATGCCGTGCCGCTGGGCGCGCATGCGCGGCGGCTCAATCCGCGTGACACCGCGGTGCATATGAACCGGCGCAGGATGATTCGTCGTGGCGCCACCTACGGGTCCGCGCTGCCACCGGACGCCTCCGACGACGGCGCGGACCGAGGTATCGCCGCCTTCATCATCTGCGCCAGTCTGGTTCGCCAGTTCGAGTTCGCCCAGAACGTCTGGATCAACGACAAGTCGTTTCACGAACTCGGCAACGAGCACGATCCCATCTGCGGCACCCAGGACGGCAGCCTGGAGTTCACCGTCCCGAAGCGGCCGATCCGCACGGTATTCGCGAGCCTGCCCGCGTTCACCACGCTCAAAGGCGGCGCGTACTTCTTCCTGCCCGGTATCAGCGCCCTGCGCTACCTGGCCGGGCTCGACAGCCCAGAGGTGACCTCATGAGCAGCCTGCCGACGGCACGCACCTACAACCAGAGCCACATGTCGCGCAAGGCCGACGGGCGGCGGCGGATCAGCATCTACTGGACGTGGAGTTATCCGTGGGAAGCCCAACGCGACCCCGCCGAAATCTACAACCGCTTCTCCACGATGACCGAAGTCCGCAACGCCGCGTGGCCGGCCTACGAGACCCCCGACTACGACAGAGCGCATTTCCTGCAAGGCATCGCAGGCACCCTCGAGCTGTTCCACCGCTCGACATTGGATTTCCAACAGTTGGCCGAGGAGGCCACCGGTCATCCCGTCGCGGTCTTCCAGCGCATCGACCAAGCCGGTTACACCCTGCCCATCGACGAACGCATCCTGGCCGACACCGACACCCTGATGATATTCGGGCTCGACCACATCCTCTCCGAACAGCAGGCCGCACCGGAGGAGAGCGACGCCATCGGCGAGTGGCTGCAACGCGACGGCACCTGCCTGCTGCTCGCGCCGCACCACGACGTCGGCTTCAGCGACGACAACGCGCAGCGACAAATCGAATACCGCCATCACGGCGATCCGCTGGTCCCCCGCCAGCAGCGATTCGGCCAGTACACGCGCTCGCTGATGAAAGCGCTCGACGTGCCGATTCACAACACATGGGGCCTACGCCCGGCGGTCGTGAACGGCACCGATCAGATCTCCCCCGTCACCGCGTACCGCGACCTGGACACACCCCGGCTCCTCGACCAGGTCACCACATTCAACTTCCATCCCCATCTGCCGCACTACCAACTCACCGCGCCCGAAGGCGACTCGCTGCGGGTGCTGGCCCGCCAGCGCGTCGACCCCACCCGCCCCCACCCGTTCACCACCGCGGGCAACACCGAATTCAACGCTCTGATCTGGATGCCGCCCGCCGGGCGACGCACCGGCGATATCGTGCTCATCGACTCCACCAACTTCACCACGCTCTTCGGCGGCACCGACAGCCTCGAACACCTCTGGCACAACCTCGCCACCATGAAATGACCACGACCACACCGGCGAGGAGGCTCGTTGTGAACAGCCACCGCCCTGTCTTCGAGCGCGGCGGCGCTGCCGACCCTGCTCGCCAGAGTTCGAGGCGGCTGGGCGCACCGCTCACAGCTGCGGGATGTCGGGAAGGTCGCCGGAGCTGAGACGCTGCGCGGTCCGCTTGTTCATCCCGAACATGCGCAGCATGCGGTAGGTCATCTCGTCCGACAGCGCGTCGGCGTCGGCGGCCGAGTCGGCATCGAGCAGTTGCAGCAAGCCCAGCAGTGCGCCGCCGGCGGCCATGACGGCCAGGTCCGGATCCATCGGCTCGAACCGGCCCGCCTCCTGGGCCGCGCGGATGTCGCGGCGGGCGCGGGGCGCGAGGCCTTCGTCTCGCAGCATCACGCCCATGCCGGAGTTGAGCACCACACGCACCATCTCCGGGATGCGCCGCTGCAACCGACCGGTCATCCGGAAGCTCACGGCGAACACTTCGGCCGGGTCCTCGTAGAGGGCCACGATCTCGTCGCGCATTTCACTGTAGACCTGCAGCGCCGAGCGAACCGCCTCGTCGAAGAGCTGGTCCTTGGACTCGAAATGGTTGTAGAACGAGCCGAATCCGACGTCGGCGGCCTCGGTGATCTCCTGGATGCTCACCGCCGAACGTCCCTCGGACAGGAACTTGCGCGCCGCACCGAGCAGGGCGTTGCGGGTGCGTTCACGGCGGCGATCGGTGCGGGTACGCACCACTGGTTCGGCAGTCATCAGCCCTTCCCCTGTTCGTTCTAGAGAAATCATAACTGAGGGATCAGTCAGTTACGATTCGCGACGCGAGCAACTCTGATCGAATCATCAATATCGCCTTGACAGACGTCTCCATCGTGACTGATGATTTCATCACTAGAACTGTGGAGGTGGCTGTGCCAAGCACTGACAACGGAGTCGAGGCCGGGCGGATGGTCCGGGTCGGCGACCGCGATATCTACTTCACCGAGGCCGGTGCGGGCCCGGTCGTCGTGCTACTGCACGGCGGCGGCCCCGGCGCCTCCGGACTGTCGAACTACTCGCGCAATATCGAGGCTCTGGCCGCGCGGTTCCGGGTGATCGTTCCGGATATGCCCGGATATGGCCGCTCCAGCAAGCGGATCGACCAGTCCGACCCGTTCGGCGATCTCGCCGCGGCGGTCGGCGGCTTGCTCGACGCGCTGGGCGTGCCCCGCGCCCATCTGATCGGCAACTCCTACGGCGGCGCGGCCGCGCTGCGGCTGGCGATGGACCGCCCGGAGAAGGTGGACCGGCTTATCCTGATGGGCCCCGGCGGTGTCGGCACCACCCGCGCGCTGCCCACCCAGGGCCTGCAGTCACTGCTGTCCTACTACGCAGGCACCGGCCCGAGCCGGGAGAAGCTCGCGGAGTTCGTGCGGGACTACCTGGTCTACGACGCGAGCGCCGTCGGCGAGGACATCATCGACAACCGGTACAAGGCCAGCCTGGACCCCGAGGTGATCGCGAGCCCGCCACTGCAGCGCCCGTCCGGGCCGGGCGCGCTGCGCACCGTGTGGCGGATGGACTTCACCCGCGACCCGCGGCTCGGTAAGGTCCGGCACCCCACCTTGGTGGTGTGGGGCGCCGCGGACCAGGTGAACCGGCCCAGCGGCGCCCGCATGCTGGCCGACCGCATGCCCGACTGCGACGTCTACCTCGCGGCGCGCACCGGGCACTGGGTGCAGTGGGAACGCGCGGAGCTGTTCAACGATCTCGCCGCGAACTTCCTCGAAGGATCACGGTGACCGGCTTCTCGCGTCCCACCTCCGACGGTTCGGTCTACGGTGCGGTCCACCTGGGCTACCTGGCGGTGCAGTCGCAGCGGCTGGCGGATTGGGAGCGCTTCGGCGCGTCGGCGATCGGGCTGCACGCCGATCGGCTCGACGCCGATACCCTGCGATTCCGTCTCGATGACCGGGCCTGCCGTTTCCTGATCCGACGCGGCCCCGCCGAGGATGTGACCGGCATGGGTTGGCAGGTCGACGACCACGAGACATTCGACCGCATCCTCGCCCGGGTCAGCGACCGCGGCGTGCCGATCGAGGAAGGCGCCGCCGAGGAGACCGCGCCGCGCGGGGTGGAACGGCTTTGGCGCTTCCCCGGCCCGAAAGGCATCGCCACCGAGATCTTCACCACGCCGGTCACCACCACCGAGCCACTGCGCATGCTCAACACCGGCTGGGTCACCGGCGAAGCAGGCATGGGCCATGTGGCGATCCTGTCGCGGAAGCCGGAGTCGATGCACGCCTACTACCGGACCCTGTTCGATTCGCGGTTGTCGGACTTCATCGATGAGAACATCTCCGGGCTGAAGATGAAGATCCGCTTCCTGCGGGTCGACGAACGGCATCATTCGGTCGCCGTCGCCAACATCCGCGGCATCAAGATCGATCCCATCCGCACCCGGGTCCAGCACGTCAATATCCAGTCCGCCACCCTCGAGGACATGCTCGCCGCCTACGGCCGCGTCACCGATCTCGGGTTCCGGATGGCGTGGTCGGTCGGGCAGCACACCAACGACCGCGAACTGTCGTTCTACTGCGTCACTCCGTCGGGCTTCGAACTCGAGGTCGGCTGGAACCCGATCGTCATCACCCCCGAACTCGACGCCGCATGGGCGGCGACGACCTATCAGGGCATCAGCATCTGGGGCCACCACACCGTCTCCGAGACCCCGCTGGACAAGCTCGCCCAGCTCCGCACCGCGGCCGCACGCCTGCGCACCCCGGAAATCACCGTCCCCGAACTCACCGGAAGCGTTGTCAGATGAGCGAATTCGATCACGAGATCGTGATCGTCGGGCTCGGCCCGACCGGCCTGACCCTGGCCAACCTGCTCGGCCGCCGCGGCGTCGACGTGCTCGTTCTCGAACGCGAACCCGAGTACTACGGCCTGGCCCGCGCGGTCTACACCGACGACGAATGCATGCGGATCTTCCAAACCGCCGACGTCGCCGACGAGATCAACGCCGAGATGAACCTCGACTCCACCGTCCAATGGGTCCGCGGCGACGGAAAAGTGCTGGCCCAGTTCAACCAGATCGACCGGCCCCTGAGCTGGCCCGTGTCCAACTTCCTCTACCAGCCCTACCTGGAGAACAGCCTCGAACGCGCTCTCGACCGGTACCCGCACGTCACCGTGCGCCGCGGGCGCGCCGTGACCGGTTTCGACCAGGACGCCGAGTCGGTGAGCGTCGAGCACGCCGCGTGCACGGGCACCGGCTACGGCAAACGCGATGCGGATATCGACCCGCGCACGGCCGAACGGGTGCGGGCGAAATTCCTCGTCGGCTGTGACGGCGGGCGCAGCATCGTGCGCACCGAGCTGGGAATCAATATGTCGGGCACCAGCTTTCCCGAGCGCTGGCTGGTCGTCGATCTGAAGGCGCGCGAGGGCCTCGACGCGTTCCGGCACCTGCCCTACTTCGACTTCGTCTGCGACCCCGAGCTGCCGATCGTGTCCTGCCCGCAGCCGGACGGGCACCACCGCTTCGAGTTCATGCTGCGCGAGGACCAGACCGAGCAGGAGATGGAAGACACCGACACCGTGCGCCGCCACATCTCCCGCTACATCGACCCCGACGAGGTCGAGGTGCTGCGCAAGCTCGTCTACACCTTCAACGCCGTGGTCGCCGACCGCTGGCGCGAAGGCCGGATCCTGATCGCAGGCGACGCCGCGCACATGACCCCGCAATTCATCGGCCAGGGCATGAATTCCGGTGTGCGCGACGCGGATAATCTGTCCTGGAAGCTCACCGCGATCCTGCGCCACGGCGCCGACCCGGCGATCCTGGACAGCTACGAGAGCGAACGCCGACCGCATGCCAAGGCCATGATCGACCTGTCGGTAATCAACAAGAACGTCGTCTCCCTCGACAACCGGTTCCTCGCCGCCGCCCGCGATATCGGGCTGCGGACCGCGGTGCGGGTACCCGGCCTCGGTGGCTGGATCCGCGCGGCGAAGATGAAGCCCGCCCCGCGCTTCCGCCGCGGCGCCTACCTGGGCCTGCCCCGCCCGCTGATCCGCGGCGTGCAAGGCCGGTTGGCGCCGCAACCGCAGGTGCGCAGCTACGACGGGCGCCACGGCCGCCTCGACGACAGCCTCGGCCTCGGTTTCGCAGTACTCGGCTACGGGGTCGACCCGCGCCGCAGCTTCTCCGCCGGGGACCTGGAAGTTCTGCGTGCGCTCGATACTCGCTTCGTCACGGTCTACCCGCTGGGCGGGCGTCCGCAAGGCAAACCGGGCGATGACCGCGGCGACGTCATCGACGTCGAGGACCACACCGGGGTGCTGGTGCGCTGGTTCCGCCGCGCCCGGCTGCATCCGGGTGGTGTCGTGCTGCTGCGCCCGGACCGGTACGTCTTCGGTACCGCGGAACCGGACGAGAGTGCGACGCTGGTCGCCGCGCTGAAGCGTCAGCTGCGCCTGCCGACCCCGCCGGCCGGGCTCACACTGCCCGCCTCCGCCCGGTTGCCCGAGCCTGCCGCATAGTCGGCCGAGCCCACATCAAGCAGTGCAAGGCGGGACGAGTCGGTGTCCGAATCCGCCGCGCACAGGTGCCTGCGACCTCCGGCCGCGCGGAAGAGAGCCGATGACCTCGCCCGTCTCTCCCGGATACACCTAGGCAGTCGCGACGGCGTCGATCCCGATCGGATCGGGCGCCGGAGCGTCGGGCAATCGGATCGCGAGGCCCTGCCGCATCTGCTGCCCACCACCTCGGCACCCGACCGGCTCGGAAACCTCGGGCCTTCGCTTTCGGCGCCGCCGGTTGGATCGAACTCCTCGGGTGCCGCGAGAAGCTCGCGCAGATGCCGGGCCGGAGTCCGGTACTCACCCGACCGGCAGGAGCAGCCCGGTTTCCGGGTCGTACCAGCGGCATGCTTCGGGAGGCAGGTGCAGATTCACAGTGCCGCCCTCGTCGGCGCGGAAGCCCGGCGGCGCTTGGACTTTCACCGTCTGCCCGCTGAGACGGGTGGTGAGCAGGGTCGAGGAGCCCAGTGGCTCGAGCACTTCGAGCTCGGCCCGCACTGTCGCGTCCGCGGGGTTGTCGGCCAACACGACGGCCTCGGGGCGGATGCCGAGCCGCAACATCTTGCCCTCGAAGGAGGCCAGCTCGGCAGGAACGGCGAGCGATTGCCCGCCCAGGTCGATGCGCGGCCCGGCTGCTCCGGCGGCGACCGTGCCGGTGAGGAAGTTCATCGGCGGGCTACCGAGGAAGCCGCCGACGAATTCGGTGGCGGGGTCGTCGTAGACGTCGGTGGGCGGGCCGCACTGGACGATCGCTCCGGCGCGCATCACGGCGACGCGGTTGCCCAGCGACAGCGCCTCGGTCTGGTCGTGGGTGACGTAGATCGTGGTGGTGCCGAGTTCGGCGACGAGTCGTTTCAGCTCGGCCCGGAACGACAGCCGCAGCAGCGCGTCCAAGTTGGACAGCGGCTCGTCCATGAGCAGCACGTCGGCGTCCATCACGATCGCCCGCGCTACCGCGACGCGCTGACGCTGCCCGCCCGACAGCCGCGCGGGGTAGCGGTCCAGGTAGGGTGTGAGCTGCAACAACTCCGCGGCCCATGCGACTTTGCGACGGATCTCGTCGGCAGGCACGCCGTGCACGCGCAGGCCGAAACCGATGTTGTCGGCGACCTTCTTGTTGGGGAACACGGCGTAGGACTGGAACACCATGGACAGATTGCGCCGCCGCGGCTCGAGATAGGTGACGTCCTTGCCGCCGATCACGATCTGACCCGAGTCCGGCAGCTCCAACCCGGCGATCATGCGCAGCAAGGTGGTCTTGCCGCAGCCGGACGGTCCGAGCAGCACCATGAACTCGCCGTCGGAGATTTCCAGCGAGACCTCGTCGGTGGCGCGCGCCGTACCGCCGGGATAGGTTTTCGCCAGATCCCGGACCACCACTTCAGCCATCAGCGAACCCCTGTCATCGCAGCGTCGTCCCCCACATGTTCACCAGGTAGCGCCGCATCACGAAGATGAACGCCAGCGCCGGGATGATCAACGCGAAGCCGCCCGCGAAGCGGTAGGCCGTCGACGCCTCGTCCAGCGCGGTGAGCACCTGCGCGGGCAACGTGCGGTGCCCGAGTGTCACGATCGTCGCGCCGAGGATCTCGTTCCACGACAGGACGAACGTGAAGATCGACGACGCGGCCAGCCCCGGTAGCGCCAGCGGCACCACGATCCGGCGCGCGGCCTGCCAGCGGCCGCACCCGAAGACCTGGGCCGCCTCCTCCAGATCGGGCGGCACCGCGACGAAGATGCTCGCCGTGATGAGCACGGTGGTCGGCAACGCGAGCGTGGTGTGCACCAGCGTCACGGCCAGCACCGTGTCGTACACGTCGACGCGCAGGAACATCGTGGCCAGCGGCACCGAGAGCACCACGATCGGCAAGGCGCGCACGAAGAGGATGAAGACCTGATAGGTGTCTTTGCCGCGAAACACGTGGCGCGCGAGCGCATATCCCGCAGGCGCGCCGATCACCAGGGACCAGAACACCGTGTAGAGGCCGACCAGCACCGAGTTGCCCAGTGCGGCGGCGGTTCCCGTCGCCCGGAAGAACGCCACCAGCGTTTCGGTGGAGAAATCGCTGGGGATCAGCGGCTTCGGGAACTCGTTGAGCGCCTCGCGGGATGACACCGCGGCGAGGCCGATGAGAACGATCGGCAACGCCATGAACAGGCTCACGACCGAGCAGGCCACCTGCACCCACACCGCGCGCCTGCGGCGCCTGCGCAGCGGCGCGCGATCGACGGGTGGCAGTGCGCGCGACGGGGCGCTGTCCGGGTTCATCGCGCCTGCTCCGGCTGCCGGACCGCCCGCAGGTAGAAGACCGCGGTGGCGAGCGAGATCGCGAGCACGATCAGCGAGACGCAGCTGGCGACCGCGGGATTCTGCAGATTGGCGTACCACTCGTAGGTCTCGCCCACCAGCAGCGGAAAGTCCCGCCCGGTCAAAGCCTGCGCCACCGCGAACGCCTGCAGGGCCAGGATGGTCCGCAGGATGAGCGCAACCTGCAGACTCGGCCCGAGCAGCGGCAGCGTCACATGCCGCAGCCGCTGCCAGAAGTTCGCGCCGAACACCTGCGCCGCCTCGTCGTAATCACGCGGGATCATCTGCACGCCCGCCACCACGATCACGAACACCAGCGATGTCGCGCGCCAAACCTCCGCCACCACGACGGCCAGCAGCATCGTGCCCGCGTTCTGGTAGCCGAGCCACTGCACGCCGTCGTCGGAGACTCCGAGGCCGACCAGCAGGGAGTTCAGATAGCCGCGGTTGTCGAAAATGGACAGCCAGACCAGGCCCGCGGCCAATTCGGAGATCGCCAGCGGCAGGCACCACAGGTAGAAGTGGCCACCGGCGAACCGCGGCCGCGCCTGCATGAGCAGCGCCATGCCGACGGCGAGCGCGAGCTGGATCGGCACGACGATCACGATCAGCAGGACCGTGTTGCGCAGTGCCGTGAAGATGTAGGGATCGTCGAACAGTCGCTCCCAGTTGGCGAGGGTGGGTCCGTCGTCGCCACGGAACGCCTCGAGCGCGCCCTGCACGAGCGGCCAGCCGAACAGCGCCGCCATCAGGACGGTCGAGGGCAGCAGCAGCATCCACGGGGAGCGCGGTCGCGACATCATGGTCAGCTCACCCGGCAGAGTTCGGCGGCGGGATCCGGAGCCCAGCACGGCACCTTCAGGTCGTCGAGGATGCCTTGCAGGACCCGAGCCTGCTGATCCAGCGTGGAGCGGATATCGGCCCCGTCGAGCACGATCGAGCGGAAACTGTCTTTGAAAACCTTGCTCACCTCGCCTTCACGCTGTCCGAGACCCACCGGTGGCAGCGAAAGAATGGCGCCGGGCGCCTCTTGCTGCCTGCGCACCGCATCGGCCTCCAGCTGGATGGCCGGTGGCAGGTCGCCCGGGATCGCCGTGTCGACCGACGGGAAGAAACCGTTCGAACGCAGCAGCCGCAGTTGAGTGTCCGGACGGGTGAGCGTGCTGATCGTCCGCCGCGCCAGTTCGGGGTCCGGGCTGCCCTCGGGAATCGCGAGTCCGGCGATCACGGCCATGTAACCGAGGCCGTGCGAGCCACGGGGCGCGGGAAGCATCCGCCAGTTGCGCGGGTCGCGCTCGGGAGCGTGGACCACGCGCACGACGTGGTCCCACGCCAGGCGCACCTCGCCGCTGTCGAGCGGCTCCTGCATGAAGTCGAAGTTCGTACTCGCCGGGACGCAGTTCGCCCACAACTCACGCAGGTATCGCCACGCCGTCACGGCCTCGTTCGAGCGGAAGGTGGTGATCTGGCCGCCGGTGAACGAAGGCAGCAGGAAGCCCTGGACGAAGCGGTGCAGCAGGCCCTTGGGTCCCGCGGGCAGGCCCAGCACGGGACGATTGCCGTTGGCGCGGCGCGCGGCGATGGCCCAGTCCAGGAACTGGTCATAGGTCAGCGACGCGGCATCGGCGCCGGACGGCAGATGCTCCAGCGCATCCGCATGTGCGGCAAGGACATAACTCGCCGTGGCCCACGGGATGTACCACGTGCGGTCGGTGCCCACCCTGGCCAATTCCAGGTAGGCGGCGGGCCAGCCGCGGGGGCCGAGGTCGGCGACCAAACCGGTGAGGTCTTGCAAATAGCCGTCGGCGAGCGGCGCGATGTCGCCGTGCAGGCCGCCGAGCAGGCCGATCTGCGTCGCTCCCGCGTCGACCTGGCTGCGGACCTGGCTCGCGAACGGGCTCTCCTCGATGGTCACGTAACCGACGCCGGGTGCGGCATCGGCGAGCAGGCCGCGGAACCGTTCGGCCTCGTCGGCGGGACGGAACTGCGTGGACAGGAAAATCATTCCGCCGTTGCCGCTGGTGGCGAATCCGGTGCAGGCGGCGGACAATGCCGCCGCGCCGAAGCCCGCCGCGCACAAGAAGGATCTGCGCGTGGAACCGGATACCAGCATGCATGGCTCCTGTTCGGGCACAAAGCGGTTCGGACGAACATAAGGTCGGTCAACCTTAGGGCGCTGAAAGACATCGTCGATTGCCAATGTTGGCGATAGTGCGCGGAACGGAATGTCCCGGAACACGCCGATGCCCACCGAGCAGCGGGTGCGAGGGCCACTCGGTGGGCATACCGCCGCGCGCCGGGGACGTACGCGCCGGACAAGGGCGGGTCGAGGGATCCCGTCCGGCGGGCAGAAACGCGTGGCGGCCGGTGCTCCCGTCGAGCAGGCGGGCGGAGTCGGGGCACAAGCCACGCCGCTCGACGGGAGCAGGTCATCCGGTGATCACAGCGAGCCTCCGCCGCCGAGCAACCACGGGTTGAAGGTGCACTCCAGATTCGGATGGCCGGCCGGGTCGAGCGCGCGCAGCGCGATGGACAGCGCCCGCGGTGAGTACATCATCGTGAGGTGGTCGGACACGTCCTGTTCGCATCCGTCCTGCAGCGTGATGTTCTGCACCGTGACGCCGGGCGCCGCCTTCAGGAAGGTCAGATCGTAGGGATTGGTGATCTCGTCGTAGCGGGTGCCGACCACGGTGTAGTCGACCCCGGAGACGGTGTCGCCGTTCTCGTTGAGCTTGTTGACGAAGTCCGAGCCGATCGTCTGCTGGATGCCCGCGTGCCCGACGAAGATCTCGATGAAGCCGAGAATGTCGATGCCGAAGTTGTTGATCGCCCGGCCCAGCGCACCGATGCCGTCCAGACTGGTCCCGTGATGCGTGGCGCCGTAGGTGACCAGATTCTTCACCTTGGCCGCGCCGCCTTCGAACTTGGTGTACCAGTTCGACATCGACCCGCCCTGCGAATGCGCGACGAGGTCCACCTCCGACGCCCCGGTCGCGGCCAGCACCCGGTCGACGAACGTGGCCAGCTGCTTGGCCGAGTCCTGGATGTAGCCGGTGCCCATCACCCCGGGCAGCACCGATCCGAGACCGCCGCCCTCGAGCAGGTTGGACCGGCCATAGTTGAAGGTGAAGGTGCAGAAGCCCGCGTCCTTGATGGGCTGGCCCATGAAGGCGAACCCGTTGTAGGCGTTCATCCAGGTGCCGTGCACCAGCACCACCGGGCGGGGGTGCTCGGCGGTCGGCTTGCAGTTCCAGTCGTTGGTGCCCGGCGGGGCGGCGTCCGGATGGGTCAACCCGTAGCCGAACGCGGCCAGCCACGAGGTCATCGGCGGACCGTAACCCACGGTGTCGCTGGCGTATCCGCCGGAGGATCCCGAGCTGCTGCCGGATCCGCCGTAGCAGTCCCCGGATCCGTTGCCCGACCCGGCGCCGCTGCCCGAGGTGCAGGCCGAGCCGGTGCCCGCACTGCCCGAATCCGCCACCGGTGCGGCCGTGCGGCCCGCCGCGATGTAGTCGGCCAACTGCTGTTCGGTGGGCTGAGCCTCCGGCGCCGCGTTCGCGCCGGACGCACCGACGGCGAGCACCGAAACGCTCAGCAGCACCGCCGCCAAGGACGATCGCCCATAGGTACTTCGTTTCATGATTTGCCTTCCTGCAGAACCACGGTGTTCGACGACCGGCGCCGTTCTCGCTGGTAGACGGCACCGAAGCTGCGCCAACGCTAGAACCGGAAAACGGGACGGCCTATGCGGAAGAGCTGGATCTGGAGACCTCACGAATGCGTTCGGCCACGGCTAGGGAGACGGCACAAAGTACGCGAAAAGGGCATTTTCATGAATTCGGCGAATAGGTCGGCCGGCACAAGCCGATAGCGCCGAAACGGTGAATTATCCAGATCACCAGGCGATTACGGTTCCGCAACGGTCGACGGCCGCATCATGGATGGACGCTGAACCCAGCCATCGGTGGCCATCCGGTGGCTAACCACTGGGAGATCCCGTGTCCGCCACCATGGTTACCCTCGCCCGCACCGTGCTGGGCGCGTTCGCTGTCACCGCCGCGCTGACCAACCCCCCGCACGCCGCCGCGGACGGCCCGGGCTCCGCCGACGCGGGCCCCTCGATCACCGCGCCGTTCGCCCTCATCCCCGCTCCGGCGCCGACGGTGCGCGGGCCGGTCACCGCCATCGTCGTGCTCGGCTACGGACTGCTGCCCGACGGTGGCATGCGCCCGGAACTGATCGATCGTCTGCACGCCGGATACGCGCAGGCGCTGCTGGCACCCTTCTCGCCGATCATCGTGACCGGCGGCAACGCACGCAACGGCGTCACCGAGGCACGGGCGATGGCCGATTGGCTGATCGCCCGCGGCGTCCCGCCCGCCCGGATCGAGCTCGAGCCGGAGGCCGACACGACCGCGCAGAACGCCGTGCGCTCGGCCACGATCATGCGTGCGATCGGCGCACGCGACGCCGTGGTGATCACGTCGGCCGACCACATGGACCGGGCGGTGGGCACCTTCCACGAGGCGGGGGTGGACGTCGTCGGCACCGTTACCCCCGAGCAGGTGCCGCCCGCACTCTGGCGGTTCGGTCCGCTCCCCTGACCGGATGCCGCCGTCGATTACCGTTTCGCAATACAGGAGCAACCATGAACGAGACCGCGGTGAATCCCGTCGGACAGGCGATGTCGCTGGTCGACCATCGTTACCGTTCCACTCTTCGCTACGAGGTGGAACGGGAAAAGATCCGTGAATTCGCCCGCGCCGTCCAGGATTCGCATCCGGCGCATCGAAGCGAGGCCGCCGCGGCCGAACTCGGCTTTTCCGGACTCATCGCGCCCGCGACGTTCAGCTCGATCATTCTCACCAGGGTGCATCGCGAAATACTGGACACGCTGATCACCGGTTACGAGCCGACCCGGATTCTGCACGCGGACCAGGTCTTCGACTTCGGCAGGCCGTTGGTGGCCGGTGATCGGCTGACCTGCGACATCTATTTCGAATCGTTCCGGCACTTCGGCGATTACGACGTCCTCGCGATCAAGAGTGTGCTGATCGACCAGCACGGAGCCGTGGTGCAGACCGGTTCCAGCGCGCTGCTCGCGCGCGCCGGCGAGCGTGATCCCGGGTTGGCCGATGCGGTGCGCAAAGTCGCCATGGGGCATCGCTGCCCTGAGGAGCCGGCCCCGGGCAGCGCCGTCGCCCCGGCCGCGGCGGACCATCTCGCGCCGACGCCCGACCCTCGGTTACCGCGCACGCGTGTCGATTTCGAAGACCTGGCGGTGGGCACCGAGCTGCCTGTTCGCACCATGCGCCTGTCCCGTGGCGACCTGGTCAACTATGCCGGCGTGACCGGCGAATCCAATCCGGTGCTGTTCGACGAACGCGTCGCCGTCGCCAGCGGTCTGCCGACCGTGGTCGCGCCCGGCATGCTGAAACTGGGGCTGGCCACCTCGTTCCTGAGTTCCTGGCTCGGTGATCCCGCGGCGGTCACCCGTTTCCGCGCGCAGTTCGCGCACAACACCCATCACCTGCGGATACCGTCGTTGGGGGCGGGCACGATCCACTTCCGCGGCCGGGTCACCTCGATCGACGCGCGCAAGCGGCGGGCGACCATCGCGGTCGACGCGCGCGCCGAAGGACGCAGACTGTTCGGCTACGCCGCCGCCGAAGTGCTCTTCCCGTAGGCGATATCGGGATCAGGCGGCCCGGCCGGACCGCGCGTCCGCGCGATCGCGATCTGCGCGGTCGGGCGACAGACCGGTGAGCAGCGCCAGGCGGCGATGCGAATCCAGCCGCGCCGCGCGATCGTAAGTGCTGGTGTGCACGAGGATCTCGTCCGCGCCCGTCCTGGTCACCAGCCGCTCCAGGTGGTCGGCGACCTCGTCCTCGGTGCCGTACAGATGGCCGCGTAGCCCCTCCTCGACGATTCGGCGCTCCCGGTCGGTCATGGTGCGTGCCTCGATCTCGGCGGGCGACAACAGGGGCGGGAACTCGCCACGGGTGCGCGCGTACGCGGCGGACCACGCCTCCGGCAGCAGCAGCCGGTGGGCCTGCGCGGTGGTGTCGGCGATGACGATGGAACCGGAGACCATCACGTAGGGTTCGGCGCCTGCCAGGGCGGGGCGGAATTCGGCGCGGTAGCGCTCGATGGCCTCGACCATGCGGTCCTCGCCGCCGGCCGGGGCGATCACCAGCGGCAGCCCGAAACGGGCGGCGCGTTCGGCGCCGGAGCCGGTCGCCAGCAGAAAGGCGGGAACCCGCAGTCCCTCGGCGGGCCAGGCGTGCACCCCCTGCCTTCCCTCGGTGAAGTACGCCAGGAGTTCGGCGAGCCGGGCGTCGAAGTCCTCCGCGTCGCGCTTGTCGTACCCGAGCGCATGCCGCACGCCGTCGGTGAAGCCGACCGAGCGGCCCAACCCCATGTCGACGCGTCCCGGGTACAGCGATTCCAGCACGCCGAACTGTTCGGCGACCACCAGCGGCTGATGATTGGGCAGCATCACGCCGCCGGTGCCGATGCGGATCCGCGAAGTCGCCGCCGCCGCGGCCGCCGCCAGCACGGTCGGCGCCGAACCCGCCACGCCGGGCACGCTGTGGTGCTCGGACACCCAGAAGCGGTGATAGCCCCACTCCTCAGCGAGCCGGGCGAACTCGACGGTCTCTCGCAGCGCGGCCGGATGGCTCTGACCGCGCCGTACGCGCGACCGATCGAGGACGGAGAACCGGACAGAGGACAGCGCCGATGTCATACCGATGTCAACGCGAGCGCGCCGCGCTGATTCCGCGCCGATTCACGGGGCGGACGGCACTCCGAGCGCCTCCGCCAGCACCCGCCAGGCGCGCGGCAGCTGGGCCTGGAAATCCGGCCAGGTGTGCATGCCCTCCGCGGTGTACTCCACGGTCGCGGGAATCCGCAGCTCGGACAGGCGGGCGGCGAACCGCTCGGTGCAGGCCCGGGCGCCCGCCTCCAGCGCCGCGCCGCCGCCCGCGGTGCGCAGCGCGTCCGCGACCGACGGGGAGTTCGCGACCGCCACCAGGTCGGCGCCGGTCGGCAGCCCGGCGGCCGCCGAGAGGTAGACAGCGGTGCCGCGCAGGTTCTCCGCATGCAGCAGGCTGTCGTGCGCGGCCCATTCCGGTGAGGACGGCGGGCCCCAGAGATTGTCGACGTTGCCACCGCGCGAGGCGACCGTGATGGTGGTGACCGCGTGACCGAGCGGGTCCGCGGTGGAATAGCACCCGCTCATCCCGGCGACGGCGCGATACCAGCCGGGGTGGCGCTGGGCGAGCATCATCGCCGCCTGCGCCCCCATCGACACGCCGGCGACGGCGCGGCGGCCGTCGGTGCGCAGCAGCGATTCCACGATCGGCGGAAGTTCGGTGGTGAGGAATGTCTCCCAGCGGTTGAGTCCCAGCGCGGTGTCGTGGCGGACCCAGTCGCTGTACATGCTGCCGGTGCCGCCGCCGGTGAGCACCACGTCGACCGGTTTGCCCGCGAAGAACTCGGCGGCGCCGCCCTTACCCAGCCATGCCGATGTGGCGTCGCCGTCCACGCCGTCGAGCAGATACAGCACCGGGCGTGGCGCCTCGCCGCTGCCGCGCAGCACGTCGACCGAGATGATCCTGCGCATCGCCGCGGAAGCGATGGAGAGCCGTTCATGCCCCTCGGCGACCTTCTCGATCGACAGCAGCCCCGTACGGGTCATGGCCGGGTCCACCGCGGGCGGCGGGGCCTGCGGCACCGGATCGGCGAACACGGGGGCAGCGGTGACCGCGGCGATGAGGGCCATCGCCGCCGCGGTGATCGGTACGCGCGACCTCATCCTGCCGCAGCGGCCCGTTCCGCTCGTCTGGCCGCCGCGCGCTCGCGCTGCTCCTCGAACCGTCGCGCCTTCAGCTCCATGTCCTCGAGGTAGGCGTGCAGTTCGTCGCGGGCGCGTTCGCCGTCGCCGGTCAGGTCGGTGCGCTCGAAGACATGCCACGCACGCAGCACCGGGCGCACGACCACGTCGAGATGCTGTCGCAGATCGTAGATGCCGTGCGCGGCCAGCAGCACCGCGTTACGCCGGAAGTTCGGCTGGGAGAGTCCGGGCATCTGAAAGCGGGTGACCACGGTGGTGATCGCGCGCAGCGCTTCGTTCGGCACGAGGTCCAGAGCGGCGGCGTTGATGTTCCGGTAGAAGATCATATGCAGGTTCTCGTCGGCGGCGACACGTTGCAGCATACGCTCGGCGATGGGCTCCTCGCAGGCCGCTCCGGTATTCCGGTGGCTGATCCTGGTCGCCAGCTCCTGCAGTGTGACGTAGGCCACCGAACGCAGGAGCACTTGCTCCGTGTCGGGTTTCGCGAAGCCGGTGGTCATATGCGCCATCCTGGCCTGCTCCAGCAGCACCGGATCGACCGCGCGGGTCACCACCAGATAGTCGCGCATCACGATGGCGTGGCGGTTCTCCTCGGCAGTCCACCGGCCCACCCAGGTGCCCCACACCCCGTCCAGTGAGAACGCGTCCGAGATCTCCCGGTGATACGACGGCAGATTGTCCTCGGTGAGCAGATTGGTGATCATCGCCGTCTGCGCGACTTCGGAAAGTCCGGATTGTCCCGGTTCCCAATCGATTCCGCCGAGGGCGGCGAAATTACGCCCGTCGTCCCACGGCACGTAATCGTGCGGATTCCAGGACTTGGCCTTGCGCAGATGGTCGTTGAGCAGGCGTTCGGCGGTGGGTTCGAGTTCGCGTAGAATATCGCGGTCGGTCAACGCGGTGGTCACTCGCACTCCTTTGCTCACCCTCGATTTCAGGGCACACTCGACGATACCGGCGAAATTTCAGGCCGAACGGCCGATTACGTGATCGTTGGGCGAGGTGACGATGGTCATATGACCCGGCTGGGGCAGTTCACAACCCGCGATGTCACCCGCGTCGGTCACCCCATACAGCCCAGGGGGCCTGCCCGCCGCCCGCAACCGGTCCAGCAGATCGTGGGCGCGCCCGGCCAATTCGGGAATGCGCGCGGTGCGCCCGGTGGCCACCGCGGCGGTCAACGGCACCTCGGCGGCCTCGCCGACGATGGCCAGCACGTCGGGGGTCATGCTGAACGTTCCGGTGCGGGCGGGCACGTCATCGATCGGCACCAGCACCGTGCCGCCGGCGGCGGACAGCACCGACAGCGCCCGTGAGCCGAGCGGATCGGCCAGCGCGGCCTGGACCCGCCGGAGTTTGCGCCGGGCCGCGTCCGTGCCCGTGACGGGTCTTCGCTCGTCCGGGTGCGCCGGGATGCCCAGCGCCACGACCTGGTACGACCGCGCGATCGGAATGCCGGTCGCCCTGGCGAGTTCGCCGACCGCGTGCCCGCCCAGCAACGCGGAGACCAGCGTCTGGGCTGCGGTCTGATGTTCCCGCGCGACCGCGCGATGCTCGTCCACGTAAGCGGTCGACGCCGCCACCGTCACCATTTCCAGGACGTGGATCGCCAGTCGCGCACCCGCGAGAAAATGGTCGGTCCGCTCGTCGGCGACCTCGTCGGCGAGCAATTCCAGTCCGTTGCGGATTTCGTCGTGATACGCGCCGAGCACCGTTTCCAGCGCGATGCCCTCCCGCGCCCAGCGCGAGGCGAAACCGGCGATCTCCGGAGGTCGCGACGCCGCAGGCGCCGGACGCGGCGCCAGCAGTTCGACGGCGGCCGCCAAACAGTTTCGCGCGGTGCTCGCGACATCGCCGGAGGCGTCGTGGCCGACGCGCTCGGCGAGGTGTTCGACGAGTTTCGATGTCAATGTCTCGGTACTCGTTCTCGGCTTCCTGCCCATCATGCCTTCCGAAGGTTAGCGACGGATCGTGATGGAATCGAGATATGTCGCGCCGAATCGGGTAAGTCATCAGTGGTCGCGCGACCGGTTGGGCACGATCACAAGCTTTTCGAGCGGATCGAGGCCGACGGCGTCCGCCACGGACGGAACTGCTGCGGCACCGCGATTTTCGAATCCGGCGCCCGAGCGGTCGCAGGCCCACCGATCTCCGGAGTATGTGACGCAGCGCCGTCCGCGCATTTCCGGCGCTGCGTCGAGCTCACCCTAGATCCGTTGGCACCGACCTGAGAAGCCCCCATCGACGCTGTGAGGACGGTTCATCGAAGCTCACGGCCACGATTGGGACGTCGCACAGTCCGTGTCGTCGCGGCCGACCGGCCCGGCGCGTGCTATGAACCGTGGAATCGAAAGGCAAACCTGTGAGCTGTTCCATGAGATCTTCCGAACCACTGTGCAGCGGATCGCGGCGCCGATAGCATCGAGCGCCGCGCTGCCGTACGGCGCCGCGACGAGTTTCGAAGGGCTACACCACATATGAGCGGTACGCGAGAGAAGCTGGACGAGCTGCGGGCGATCCTGGAGCTGGCCGAGGAGCCCGCAGGCGAGAACGGCATCGCGAAGCGCAAGAGCAAGGGCATCCCCAGCGCGCGGGAGCGGGTGCGCGCACTCCTCGACCCCGGGAGTTTCGTGGAGATCGGCGCGTTGGTGCGCCAGCCGGGCACCCCCGGCGCCATGTACGGCGACGGAGTAGTCACCGGGCGCGGCCGGATCGACGGCAGACCCGTCGTGGTGATCGCGCACGATCAGACCGTCTTCGGCGGCTCGGTGGGTGAGATGTTCGGCCGCAAAGTCGCCGCCGCACTGGATTTCGCCACCACGAATGCCTGCCCGGTCGTCGCGATCAACGACTCCGGTGGCGCCCGCATCCAGGACGCGGTCACCTCGCTGGCGTGGTACGCGCTGATGAGCCGCCGCCAGGAACGGCTGTCGGGCTTCGTGCCACAGGTATCGATCATGCTCGGCAAATGCGCGGCCGGGTCGGTCTACGCACCGGTGAACACCGACGTCCTGATCGCGACCGAGAAGTCGTACATGTTCGTCACCGGCCCCGAGGTGATCAAGGAGGTCACCGGCGAGGAGGTGACCATGGAGGAGCTGGGCGGCGCGCAGGCGCAGGCCGCGACCGGCACCGTCCACCACGTCGCCGCCACCGAGCAGGACGCCTTCGACTGGGCCAGGACCTATCTGAGCTATCTTCCGTCGAGTTGCCTGGAGCCCGGCCCGATCGTCAACCCCGGGCTGGAGCCGCAGGTCACGCCGCACGATCTGGAGCTGGACTCGATCGTTCCCGATTCCGATCGGCAGGGCTACGACATGCACGAGATCTTGCTGCGCCTGTTCGACGACGGTGACTTCCACGAGATCAGCGCGGCCACCGCGCAGAACCTGATCACCGGCTTCGCCAGGGTGGACGGGCGCAGCGTCGGGGTGATCGCGAACCAGCCCCTGGTGCTCGGCGGCGCGATCGACGCCAAATGCTCGGACAAGGCGACGCATTTCATCCGCTTGTGCAATGTCTTCGGGTTGCCGCTGATCTTCGTCGTGGACACCCCCGGTGTGCTGCCCGGCGTGGAGGAGGAGCGCAGCGGGGTGATCAAACGCGGCGGGCGGTTCTTCCGCGCGGTGATCGAGGCGACCGTCCCGATCGTCACCGTCGTGGTGCGCAAGGCCTACGGCGGCGGCTACGCCGTGATGGGCTGCAAGCAACTCGGCGCCGACGTCAGCCTGGCCTGGCCGACGGCGCGCATCGCCGTGATGGGCGCCGAGAGCGCGGTGAGCATCGTCGGCAAGCGTCAGATCGCCCAGGTACCCCCTGAGCAACGCGCGGCGGTGCGCGACTACATGATCGAGCAGTACAACGCCACGGTGGCCACGCCTTGGATCGCCGCCGAGCGCGGCTACATCGATGCGGTGATCGAGCCATCGCGGACCAGACTGGAGATCCGTCGCGCGCTGCGCCTGCTGCGCGAGAAGGAGGCGAGCGCCGAGCCCAACCCGCGCAAGCACAGCCTCTTCCCGGTCTGAGCGGACCCCGGCTCCCGGTTATGTTGTGTCACAACGTAACCGGGTCGATGTGATGGGATCTCCGACGATCCGCGCCGAACGGGGCCACCCGGCCCGCCGATGCCTTAATCTCAGGGCAGTGCCGGGCCGCTTCGTTCGCCGCGTTGCCGTCTCGGCACGCGACGTGCCCGCTGCGCCTGTTCCCTACCCTCGCACGGCGGGCACGCCGCACCAAGGCTCAGCCGTGCCCCCAGGTGAGGTCGGCGGCCACCCATTCGGTTTCCCACCGGCGCAGCCGCCGCCGATCGAGTCCGCGGCACAGCAACAGGTAACTTCCCGCGAGCACGATCGAGACGCCGAGCACCGCACCCGCGGTGAGCATGACCGCTTTGCTGGCAGGCTGGGACGACGAGGGCGGCTCGACGATCGCACCCCGCTCGTTCAGCCAGATCGGCACGGCGGAGCCCGGCTCCACCACCGTGGTCGACTGATAGTCGCCGGTATGGGTTACGCCGTCGGCGTCTTTCCAGGACACGCGCGCGGGCACCACCGGCGCGTACAGCGGCGCCTTCCCGGTTTCGATCACCGTCGCGTCGACCTGATGCAACCGCGCCGTCTCGGCTTGCACCGCGGCCGTCTCCACCCGGTACACCCGGCCGCCGACGGTCACCGCCAGCACGGGCACGACGATCAGGAACACCACGGCCAGCAGAACCGCGAACCCGGTTTGCACACGGTCTTCCCTGCGGCGCAGCGGATTTCGATCCAGGCCGACGCGGCGGCACGTGCGGCGGTACATGTTCACCGACCCGGTAGACATGACGGTGACTCCTCGTTACGGAATTCGGTGGTGAGGGTGACGAGGGTGTCGAAGAACTCTTCGACGAGGCCGGGCAGACCCATCGGATCCGGGCCCGCCGCCCAGCTCTGCAGCGCCGCCAGCAGGATGCCCGCGCCGGCGCCTACGGCGACCGCCGGACGCGGATCCGTCAGCGGATCCACCCCCAGCCGCGCCGCGATGATCCGGACCGATTCGCGCTGCCCATCGATGCGGATGCGCTGATAGCCGGCGAACAGTTCGGGTTCGTCCTCGAAGCGCTGGAACAAAGCCCAGCGACGGGCCAGCAGGGACGCGCGCGCGCCGCCGTACTCGGTGGCGAACCAGTCGTGGACGGCGTTGCGGTAGGCGGTCAGGGGCGGCTCACCCGGCGGCCGACGGCGCAGCGCCTCGTTGAACAGGTGGACGTCTTGATCGACATCGCCCAGAATCGCTTCCTCGATGGAGGCGAAATGCCTGCTGAACGTGCGCCGGGTGACACCGGCCCGCACCGCGATGTCCTCGACGGCCACCGCTTCCAGCCCCCGCTCGGTGAGCAGGTCGAACGCCGCGCGCGACAACGCCTCGCGGCTGCGCCGAGTGCGCAGCCGACGGCCGTCCAGACCGACACCGTCGTCGCTCATACACACAGCTTACCCCCTATTGTCCCAATGGGACAATATTCGCCCTTTCCCCGGCATGCGGATCATCTCGAACTGGAAATGCCCGATTCGGGCGCGCCGAATCCAGGATGGACCGTGCGGGGTGCGGGGCGGCGAGGGAGTTCTCTCCGGCGCGCGAATGCGGCGTGCCGCGGTGCGCGATCCGTCACCCTCGCGGGTGGTCCACCGGTTCGTCGACCGTCGGCGGCACGCCGTCGCGCAAGACCTGGAGCAGTTGCCGGGAATGCTGCGGGGAAGGGGCCAGCAGCGAAAGTTGGTTCAGCGCCGCGTAGTACACATCCAGGTCGGCGATCTTGTCCAGATACAGCGCGCTGGTCAGCTGCTGAAGGTAGACGATATCGGGCAGATCCGCCTCGGCGAAACGCAAGATGGTGAACGCGCCGTCGGTGAGGGCGGGGCCGCCCACGTGGTCGGCCAGGATCTGGATGGTGATGTTCGGCTGAGCGGCCGCGCGCAGCACGCGGTCGAGCTGGGCGCGCCAGACGGTCGAGCCGCCGATCCTGCGGCGCAGCGCGGCCTCCTCGATGATCATCCACAGCTGGGGCGGGTGCGGACCGGCGAGGATGTCCTGCCTGCGCATGCGCAGCGCGACACGACGTTCGATCGAATCCTCCGGCTCCCCCGGATGCGACAGGGTGAGCAGCGAGCGGGCGTACTCCGGCGTCTGCAGCAGTTCCGGGACCGCTCGCGGTTCGTAGCTGCGGATCAGGCGCGCCGCCTGTTCCAGCCCGAGGTAGGTGTCGAACCATTTCGGCAGCCAGTCGTTGTCCCGCGCCCACCACCCCGACGCGTTGGCCTGCCTGGCCAGTTCCAGGTAGCGCTCCCGTTCGTCGGGTTCGGTCACCCCGTAGAGGTCGAGCAGGTCGACCAGATCCCGTTCCCGGCAGCCGGTGCGCCCGAGTTCGAGCCTGCTGATCTTCGAATGCGACCCGCGTATGGCGTCACCGGCCGCCTCGCGGGTGATATTCCGGGACTCGCGTAGGCGGCGCAGCCTGCCGCCGAGGACCATGCGTAGGACCGTCGGCCCGCCGCCGGAGACCGGATGACCGCCGGGCCCGGGAGAATCGCTCGACTGTCGTTCCTTCGAAGGACGCATGCCCCGAGTCTGCCATGTTGACCCAGTCGTTATCTATGGTCGAAAGTCCCTGTACCGCTGGGTATTCGTGGCTCCGCCGGGCTCGTCGCCGCGCCTGACGGTCAGGCGTGGCCGGACGGCAGCTCCACGATCCGCGGCTCGCGCTCGCGCAACGCCGCGATGAGGTCGCGGGTGTACTCGGGCGGCGCGGCGTGCACCGACAGCAGATTCGCCACCGCGCGGTAGGCGGCGAGATCGGCGTCCTTGTCCAGGTACAGCGCGCCGGTGAGCTGCTGGAGATACACGATGTCGGGCAGATCCGCCTCGGCGAAGCGCAGCATCGCGAACGCGCCGTCGGCCAGCGCCGGGCCGCCGACATGATCAGCGAGCACCTGCACCGTGATGTTCGGCGCCTCCGCGGCCCGCAGCAGGTGCTCGAGCTGGGCCAGCCAGACCTGCGATCCCCCGATCCTGCGCCGCAGCGCCGCCTCCTCGACGATCAGCCACAGCTGGGGCGGGTCGGGTCTGGTCAGGATCTCCTGGCGGCGCATCCGCAGGGCCACGCGCCGCTCGATCGACTCCTCGTCCTCGTGCGGATGCGCGAGCACGAACAGTGCGCGAGCGTAGTCGGGGGTCTGCAGCAACTCCGGGACGACCCGCGGCTCATAGCAGCGGATGAGCTGGGCGGCCTGCTCCAGCCCGAGGTAGGTGTCGAACCACTTCGGCAGCCAGTCGGCGTCGCGATGCCACCATCCCGAGGTGTTCGCCTGCTTCGCCAGCCGCTTGAACTCCGCGCACTCCTCTTCGTCGGTGACGCCGTACAGCGCGAGCAGGTCCACCAGATCCCGTTCCCGGAAACCGGTGCGCCCCAATTCCAATCGGCTGATCTTGGAGTGCGAGCCGCGGATCGCCTCGCCCGCTTCCTCGAGCGAGATGCCGCATGCCTCCCGCAACCGCCGCATCCGCCCGCCGAGGATCATCCGCAAGGCGGTCGGGCCGCCCTCGGCGGCGGGAGCCGTTCCACGAGCGATGGTTTCGTTTTGAGGCCGCACTACCGAAGCACGCATGTACGCAGTCTTGCATGCGCACTGCCCACACTCCAGCACCGAGCCGTCGCCGGCGACGCGAATGCGCAGGTGTAAGTACATCCGCAAGATCATGCACGGGATAGCGGGCACTTCACTCGCTGCCGGTGGCAGTCACCCGACGTCGCGCACAGCGCTGTGCCGCAGGCCGACTTCACACATTCCTGCACCAACATACTCCCGGTACGCGCGAAACCCAGGTGCCGCGAAGCCACCGGTTCCCAGGCGGGCGCAGCGCTGAACTTCGCTAAGCGCGAACGCGATACCGGACGCACAGCTCTCCGACCGAGCCGCGTCACCGCGCGCTTCCGACGCCCCCACGACGGCACCGGCCCCACATCCCCGGACGATGACGAGGCCAGGGCGGCCGCTCGGTTCAGCGCAGCAGCACGTCCGCCGTCGCGCGACCGAACAGCTTCCGGTCCCCGCAGGTCGCCGTCAACGCGATGGTGGCCGCGCGGCGATCCGGATCCAATTGCTTGACCCGGCCGTGGAATTCGATCGCGCTGGCCTTGGTCGCCGGGACCGGTGCGAAGCCGGCGAACCGCACCCCGTACCGCGTCACGGCGGCGGGATCACCGAGCCAGGAGGTGAGATATCCGGCGCCGAGGCCCATCGTCAGCAGACCGTGCGAAACCACGTCGGGCAGACCGGCGCTGCGTGCGACCTCGTCGCTGAAGTGGATCGGATTCGAATCGCCCGACACACCGGCGTAGTTCACCAGATCACCACGGGACACCAGCACCGTGCGCGGGGCGAGTTCCATGCCGACGGACAAGTCCTCGAAAGCGGGAAGGGTACGCGGCAGGCGCGGCTCGGCGGGCGCTTCCGGTTGCGCCGGCTCATCGAAGCTCTCGACCAGCCCGCCGTCGTCGTCGGCCAGGCGCGCGGCCGCCGCGTCCGCGCGGTCGGCGGCCGACTGCCCGGTCATGATCACGCCATCGACCGCCGCGCGCAGATCGGCGGCGAGCTCGACTCCGGTCTGCGCCACCGCCGTGGTGTGCGCGGTCTGCAACACCTCCTTGTGCTGATTGCTCAGCACGTTCTTGGTGACCATGAAGTCCTTGTCACCGAACTGCCGGAACGACTCGATGTAGGAGTCGCACCGCACCTCGTCGCCCGCGACGATCGGCCGGTGCACCCGGATCGACTGCTCGGTCTGCAGCACTTGGCCGAGGTCGTACCCGGTGAGCACGGACTCGAACATCTTGCGCTGCATCAACATGAGGATGATCGAGGAGAACGTCAGCGGCGCGACGAGTCCGTCGAAGCCCAAGCCCCCGGCGGCGTCTTCGTGCCGGTGCGCCGGATGGCCGTCCTGCAGCGCTCGCGCGAACTCCCGGATCTTCTCCCGACCCACCTCGTACGGGTCGGTCAGGCGGTAGTGCCGCCCCACCAGTGCCTTGGCCTGCTCGGACGCGGTGGTCGTGATGTCGCTCATGTGCCTCTCTCGGGAATTCGGGCGTCACCCCGCCCGGACCGCCAACCGTACCGAAGCGGCGACGACACCGCTCAGCACTCTAGCCAGATCTGGGCATACCAACCGAAGGGGACACGTGTTGATCGCACTCGCAGGCCCGCGGTGTTAACCGGAGCCCGCACCGCGCCGTCAACCGGTCAGCACTCGTCGGGTGCCCGGACTCCCTGAAGCCGGTCGTCGAGCCAGACCATGGCTTCCGGATATCCGAGCGCACCCGCGATGATGTGCTCACCGAGCACACTGCGGTATACCGCGGGCACCCCCAGGCGGCACTGCTCCGCGTAGAGATTGCGCGCACCCTCGGCCGGGATCCAGAACTCCTGCTCGCCGTTGTAGACGTACAGCGGAGTCGCCGACCTCATGCCGGCCATCTTCGTCACCCGATAGATGTCCCCGGCCAGCGCCGAGTGCAGCGGATCGGGGAAGTTCGCGGCGATGTCGATCGGCAGCATCAGCACACCGATAGCGCCGTAGCTGCTGCCGCACATGTTCTTCACCGGTGAGGTGGCCACCCACTGGGCGAGATTGTTCATCCCCGCCAGGATCTCCGGCCGCTCGCGACCGATCCCGAAGACCGCGCCCATGAATACGGCCGAGGCGAGGTTGCCGTTCATGCTGCGCGCCAGGATCTCGAAGTCGGCGGGCACCCCGCCGAGTGCGGCGCCGACGATCACGCCCGCCAATTCCGGCGCGTAGCCATCGATCAGCTTGACCGCCCCGTGCGTCGCGATCGCGCCGCCGGAATACCCCGCGAGCCCGAACTTCGCGGCGCCGAACTCCTCCGGCAACAGACCGCGCACCGCCCTGATCGAGTCCAGCACCGCGTGCCCGGCCACGATCGGCTCGGCGTAGGCCATCGACGGGCCCTCGTGGTCGGGGATCAGCACGGCGTAACCGCGCAGCGCCGCCACGTGCGTCGTGGGTGGCAGGAAATCGGTGAAGCTGGTGTCCGGGTTGAGCCCGTGCGCGAGGGTGTATCCGGGCGTGCAGGTACGGCCGAGGGCGTCGATGGGCAGGTTGTTCACCACCACCGGCCGCTGCCCCGGTCCCGGCCACGGTGCGGCGGGAACGACCAGCGTCGCCGTGGCATACGACGGCGCGCCGTGCGCGTCCGTCGTGCGGTACTTCATCAGGAGCGCCCGCTGAATGGGCATCAGCATCAACGGTGCGGTGGTCGGGCTCACGTCACGGATTTCGATGACCTGTCCCTCGGACAGTTCGTCGAGATTCACCGGGCGCAGGTCGAACATCGGATCACCGACGGCCGACGGAAGGGTGGCCGAGCGTAGCGCCGCCAGCGACGGCGACAGCGTAGTCGCTTCGTGCGTTGGCGAACTCGGCTCCGGCGGCGGCGGGATCGGCGGCGGCGGGATGACCTGATCGATGAGTTGTTGCAGCCCGGGCAGGAGCCCGCCGGGCGGTGGGGCGGGCGCGGGCTCCGCGGCAGCGGGGACGGCCAGGGCCGAGCCGGCGGCGAGCAAAGCCACAGCAATGGCACGCGAAATTCTCATGGCACACGCCTTCGGGTGCGAACGGCAACGTCGTCTGGCACCCGGGCGCACTGGCTTCGACCCCCGAATCGGCCCCTGTCAGACCGGGAGCCAGGACGTCAGGCTACGTCAGCGGCCATGGCTGGACGCAGTAAAGCATCCGAGTTGTGTTGTCGCGTATCCATATCGCAACAACCGGGCCGAGAACCGTATCCGGAGAACGGGTCCCGGCTCGGCCGGTCGCGTATCGTCGCTCAGCAATTGCTCGGCGCGGGCTCCCCTCGGAAGCGGGCGTCCAGCCAGGTCAGAGCCGCGGGAATGCCGAGCACCGCCGCGGTCAGATGGTCCGGAACCGGAATCTGCTCGGCCTGCACCTTGGCGCCCGCCGCACACCACCGCTTGTCGGTGTTGACCACCGCGTCGATCGGGATGAGACCGTCGATCGGCGAATGCCATTCGAATACCGGCATCTTCGGCACGCCGTCGTAGAGTTCGAGGCTGTTCTCCTCGACCACGGCACGCGCGGTGTCGTCGTTGATCATCGAGGTCGTCTTGGCGAAGTCCAGCGCACCGCGGCCCGCGCCGGTTGAGAGGATGTCGTTGGTGCAGCTGTTGGCGATCTGCGCGCGGGCGGCCAGCCCCCGCTCGTTCAACTGCTCGCTGAGCGGGAAGCGAGTCGGGTACTCACGCTCCAAACCGAATCCGGCGGCGAACGCGAGCCCGAACACCGGGTGCGGGTTCAAACCCAGCCCCTCGAGCATCTTCACGAGATTCATCGGCACGCCGCCCATGGCCGCGCCGGCGATGTCGAGCTCCGGGGCGTACTTCGGTTGCAGGGCGGCCGCCCACGCGGTGGCCATCCCGCCGCCGGAATACCCGACCATCGCCACCGGGCTGCGCTGCACCCCGAGTTCGCCGACCTGCTTGACGGCGCGTATCCCGTCGAGGGTGATCTGCCCGCCGAGCTTCGCGGCGCCGTAGGCGAAATTCGGGCCCAGGTGATCGGGCAGCGCGACGCTCCAGCCGCGCGCCAGCAGCACGTTCCAGCCCGGCGCTTCCCGCACGACGAGGTTCGGGTCACCGGTGTAGAGCACCCGGGAGACCGAGCACTCCGAGCCGAGTCCGTTGATGATGTGCTGGAACGACAGCAGCGGCCCGTCGGTGCGATGCGCCTTGGGCGTCAGCACCGTGGTGGTCGCGGCGATCGGTTTACCCTCCGAACTCGTCGACCGGAACCGGACCACGGTCACCGTGGTCTCCGGGAAGATCGCCAGCGGCGGCATCACCCTGGTCGCGATGACGTCACCCGGCTTGCGGTCGGCGATATCCGCGGGTGTCGCGTAGAAGGGATCCGGATCGGGTTCGGGGTACAGCGGCGCGCTGGTTGCCGCGCCGGCCATGCTCGCGACCAGCACCAGGCCCGCGGCCATCGCTCCGATCGCACGTGCGAGACGCCGTTGTCCCACTCCCCCACCCAACGAACGTGGGCCCTGACTCATCGACGTGTGCCTCCTGAATCGTCCAACGCTGTACTCATCCTCGGCAACATCACCTGCGCTGAGCACTACCCGACGCGATCATGTTGACAATTCACAAGTTTCGGGTGCCCGGCCTGTGGCGGTCGCGCGCCCCGGCTGGTGACTGTACCCGACCGCCCGGCGTCCGTTCTGTGACATTTCCAGCCGATAACTTGGAACATGTTCTCAACAGTGGCGGCCCTTTACCGTCAGATCCACCGGCACGGCTGCCGAGCCGGTGGGAAGGAGACGGTGGCATGGACGGCACTGCGCGCAGATTCGCCGACCGCGACGACACCCAGGATCCGCCGACCCGGCGGATCACCGTCTACTTCGACGGCTCCACCCCCGAGGACGCGCTGGTCCTCGAATACGCCGCGACCAGGACCGAGGCGTGGGAGTTCACCTCGGCCGCCGCACACGCCGGGCTCACCGTCACCGTCGACGCCCAGGTCCGTCCCGGCCTGCGCAGGCTACCGTGCCGGTCGCTCTGGCGCTGAGTACGCGAGGTCAGGGCCGATCGAGTACGCCGCGCAGGAACGCGAGCGCGTCGGGAAACGCTTCCCGCGCCGCGCCCAGATGATCGCCGGGGTACCAGCCCACCCGCAGATCGGCGCCGGAGGCGCGCAACTCCGCGATCAGCTCGAGCGTCAACGGCGCGGGCACCTCCAGATCGGTCAGCCCTTGGCCGAGATACAGCGGCACGGAGTAGCCGCTCGTCGGCACCCGCAACATCGCGCGCACCGCGGCCAGCAACGCCGGATCGTCCAAGGGCCGCGACAGCATGGCGCCGATGCCGATACTCGCCACCTGCGCGTCCGCCTCGGCGGCGCAATCCGCCTCCACGATGCGCAGGACGTCCCGGCCCACCGGCGTCAGGTAGCTGTCGACGTCCAGCTCCGGTGCACTGGCGCGCAATCCGGCCAGCAGCATGCCGAAGTAGGTCGTCGTCTTCTGCAGCGGCAGTCGCGGCAGCCAGGGCCCGGCCAGCGGGAACAGCGCGTCCAGGTTCGACGGCGTCCCGGTCGAGGCGGCACCGCGCAGATCGAGTTCGGGCGCGTCAGCGGGTGCGAGGTGGGCGGTGAACAGCGCCGCGTGCCCGCCCTGCGACTGGCCGAACACCGCCCAGCGGGTGCCGAGCGAGGGTGCGACCGCCCGTGCGGCGCGTACGCCGTCGATGATGCTGCGAGCCTGGGCCGGACCGTCCAGGTAGGGATGCACGCCGGGGGTGCCGAGACCGACATAGTCGGAGATCACGACCGCGTATCCCGCGCGCAGCAGGTCCGGGTACACCGACGTGAGGTAGTAGTCCCGGGGTTGCAGCGTGAACGCGCACTCGTCGGCGATCCCCGAGGTGCCGTGCGCGTAGGCGATGATAGGCCAACCGCCCTGCGGCGGAGAGCCTTCGGGCAGATACAGCACTCCGGTGCTCTGCATCGGCCCACGCGGGCCACGCGACCAATACGTCAGCCGCTCGGCGGTCGTCGCCCCCGCCACACGCAGCCGCCCCGCCAGCTCCACCAGGTCCGTCACGGTGCCCGGCGCCTCACCCACCCGAGCGCCCGCGGGCGCGGCCAACGCGACCGTCACCGAGACCACGACGCCCGCCGCCCCCACCATGATCCGTCCACACCGCACCGACCGACTATCCCCAGCCGGAGCCGCACCGGCAAGCCACCACATTCGGTGGCGCGGCCGGGGACTCTCGCCGGGGCCGCCCCGGCTCGCTAGGCTCGGATGATCACGCCGGAAAGCGGTGCCGAGGAGAACACAGGAGGCTCGACCGTGGCGCAGCGGTACCCGCATCGCCTCGTCACCCGGCGTCGCGCGGCCGCGCTCCTCGGGACGGGCCTGCTTGCCTCGGTGGTCGCCTGCGGTGCCGATGCGTCCGCGCCCTCGGCGGATATCGGCCGCACGACCACCTCCAGCGCCTCGGCGTCGCCGAGCACGACAGCGCAGGCCGCGATACCGTCCGTCGACCCGTACGCGGGGCAGCCGCTGATCGATGACGTCACCTGGACCGAGACCATCGACGGCCCGCGACTGCTCGTCTTCCCCACGCAGGCCGGTCGGCAGACCACCTTCCCCGGCTCGGACGAACGGGCGTGGCGGGAAGTCGTGGACCGGTCGGCGGACGCCGACGCACCCGGCATGCGCGATCAGTTCATCTGTCACTGGGCGTGGGCGCGGCTGGTCCAACCGAACAAGCCGAGCTGGAACCTGGAACCTTGGCGCCCGGCGGTCGGCTATCCGGCCACCGTCGAAGCGCACTGCAATCCCGGCGGCCCCGAGCGCTGAGCGCGGGCGCCGCCCCGACCGGAAGGAGCCATCCATGCGCATTGTCATCGCAGGCGGACACGGGAAGATCGCCTTGCTGCTGGCCCCCGTGCTCACCGCGAACGGCCACGAGGTCGCCGCCCTGATCCGCAATCCCGAGCACGCGGACGAGGTGCGCGTCACCGGCGCCGAGCCGGTGCTGTGCGACCTGGAGCACGCGGCCACCGACGAACTGGCGGACGTCGTGGAAGGCTGCGACGCGGCGACTTTCGCCGCGGGCGCGGGGCAGGGCAGCGGCGTCGAACGTAAATACACCGTCGACCTGGGCGGCTCCGTCCGGCTGGCCGAGACGGCCGAGCGAACCGGGGTGCGCCGTTTCCTGCAGATCTCCACGATGGGCGCGGGCGCGTCGCCCGCGCCCGGTTCCGACGAGGTGTGGGCGGCGTATATAGATGCCAAGACCGAGGCCGAGAACGATCTGCGCAGCAGAGCTCTCGACTGGACCATCCTGCGCCCCGGCCGGCTGGTCGATGCTCCGGGCACCGGACTGGTGACTCTGGCCCCGCCCCCGGTCGAGCGCGGCGAGGTCCCCCGCGCCGACGTCGCGGCCGTACTGGCCGGACTGCTGCCCGCCGCGCACACCTTCGAGCTGACCCTCGAACTCGTTTCCGGCAGCGATCCGATTAGCCAGGCAATAGCGCAACTGGCCGAGTGAGCTGTCGTCTCGCTCGCCACCGCCCTTGCCGATCGACCGCAACGGTCACGATGGGAGAACAACCGTGTTCAGTCGAATCGTCTCGATGAAGATCCGCCCCGGCTCTCGCGCCGAGTTCCTCGCGGCCATATCCCGCAGCGCCGAAGCCTCCGTACGGACCGAGCCCGGCTGTCTGCGCTTCGACATCTGCGCTGATCGGGTGGATCCGCACCGATTCTTCCTCTACCAGCTCTACACCGATGACGAGGCAGCGGAAGCACACCGTTTCACCGAACATTTTCTGGCCTGGCGGGCCGCCGCGGACCAATTCGTCGAGCCGGGTACACAGATCGACTACAGCACGGACGTCCTATTCGCCCGCGACTGAAATTCCGCCGCCGGGCACCTCATCCGCAAACTTCCGGCCTCGAAATACGCACTGCGCACGTGCAATCGATCGTGCAGATGTGCTTGCATCTGAAAGGTACAGCGGCATAAACTCGGTCCCGCAACGCTTTACAGGGGACCACCAGGGAAGGCCGCGTGGGCGAGCCGAAGGCCGAAGCCGCCGTGGGTTTGCCGCCGCCGACAAGCAGGGGCGTTCGAATGGAACTACCACTTACCGGCGGTCGGTTCGGATCAACCGACACCGCACTGGCCGACCAGCCAGCGAACGGTAGACATATGAGCACATCGACGGCCCGCAGCGGCCACAGCAATACCGCATTTTCCCGAGAAACCGCCGTGGCATACGTCATCGATGCCGTCGAATCCACCGGGGCGGCAACTCGGCACGATTTCGATATCGACCGGATCGTCACCACCGCGCATGCGATGGCCGACGATTGGGATCTCGAGACATTGCAACCCGCGACATTCTGGCGAATTGCCTCCAGCTTCATCAGGCAGTAGGCCCGAGCCCGCCATCCGAGCACCGGCGGATAGCTGAATGCCTTGTGCCACGAGCACTTTTGTCGCGTCCCGACGCAGGTGCGCAGCCACGACGATGCCGCCGACGCCGGGCCCGGATAGACACCATTTCCGCGGCCACCGCCGCTTAGCAATTGGACAGCACAACGAACGGCCACCTCCGATTCCGGAGGTGGCCGTTCGGCGTATCGGGGTTTTCCCGGCCGCGAGACGCTATAGCGCGATCTCAACGCCCGTCGGCGTACTTCTCCATGATCTCGATCGACTTCTCCGGACGCTCGGCCTGCACACTGAGCCGGTCCATCACCGACAGGTACAGCGCCAGGTCTTGTCGCCGCTCGAGATACAGCGCGCTGGTCAGCTGTTCGAGGTACACGATGTCCGGGAGTTCCGGCTCGGCGAAACGCAGAATACTGAAGGAGCTGCCCGCCGCGGCGTGTTCGCCCGCGGTGAACGGCAGTACCTGGATCGTCACGTTCGGCAGCTTCGCCAGCCGGACCAGGTGCAACATCTGCTCTCGATGCACCTCCGGGCCACCCACCGGTCGCACCAGCGCGGCTTCGTCGAGCACCGCCCAGACCACCGGAGGATCCGAGCGGAAGAGAATTTCCTGCCTGCGCTGACGTACCGCGACCCGCCGCTCCGTATCGACGTCCTCGTACCCGAGCGCCACGACCGCCCTGGCGTATTCGGGTGTTTGCAGCAGGCCGGGAACAAGATGAGACTCGTAGGTGCGAATCTTGTTCGCGGCCTGTTCCAGGCCGAGGTAGGTACCGAACCACTGCGGCAGCAGGTCGCTGTAGCGATGCCACCAGCCGGGTTCGTTGGCCTGCCTGGCCAATTCGAGGAACGACTCGCGCTCCTCGGGATCATGGACGCCGTACAGGGTCAGCAGGTCGCGGATGTCACGTTCCTTGAAGCCGGTACGACCGAGCTCGAGACGGCTGATCTTGGCGTGCGATCCGCGGATCGCATCGCCCGCCGCCTCGCGGGTGATGTTCCTCTTCTCCCGGAGCTTCCGCAGCTGACCGCCCAGTGCGATGCGTAGCACGGTCGGACCACGTTCCGCGACAACGGATTGCACATGACCATCGTCATCGGGTTCAGCGATCATCGAGTTCGTCTCCGATACTCCGGGGGTTGCCCACAGTGTGTCACAACCACCTGTCGCGAAACACACCGTACCGACCGCTAATGTTACCGCTCAGCTAGTCAAATAGTCGAACTCCCCGGCCTTCGCGCCGCGGACGAACGCGTCGATCTCCGGACGCGTGTAGACGAGGAACCCACCCTCCGGGTCCCGCGAGTTCCGCACCGCCACCTGGCCGTTGGCCGTTTCGGCCACCTCGACGCAGTTGCCGCTCGGATTACTGAAGGAACTCTTACGCCAAGTTCCGATGATCTCGTTGGTGGACGTATCCGACATCTTCCCCACTCCTCGGTTACCGCAGTTAGGCGATTCGGTTCGTGCAGATGCACGTTCAAACGTTCTTGCATTTGCACCAACACCGGACGATAGCACGAAGTTCGCCCTCCGTGCGCTCGCAGAGCGGAGGCATCAGGGCGGCGATGTGAAACGCCGTTACCTCGCCTCGAAAACAGCGAGATCAGCTCCCCCGATCCACCCCGCTGGACGAGTTCGAATCTTGTAGTGTCGCAGTGCACATCGGATGCACCAGTTATTCGCGACGCCCCCACGCACCCACCCGCACGGCAGTGTCGCGGACACGCTATTGCCGAGGAGTACCACCCCATGCCCGAAGACCACAGCCCCCTCATCCGGACCGACATCCCCCACTCCGCGCGGATCTGGAACTACTGGATGGGCGGCAAGGATTATTACGAGATCGACCGCATCGCAGGCGACGCCGGCATCGAGGTCGATCCGGACATCACCACCATGGCGGTGCAGTCGCGCCAGTTCCTCATCCGCGCGGTGCGCTACCTCGCGGGCGAGATGGGCATCCGACAGTTCCTCGATATCGGAACCGGCCTGCCCACCATGCAGAACACCCACGAGGTCGCCCAGACCGTCGCACCCGAGTCCCGGATCGTCTACGTGGACAACGACCCCCTGGTGCTCACGCACGCGCGGGCGCTGCTCACCTCCACCACCCCGGAGGGCGTCACCACCTACATCGACGCCGACTACCACGATCCCGAGCGGATCGTCACCGACGCCAAGCACGTCCTCAACTTCAACGAGCCCGTCGCCGTGATGTTCATGGGCGTGCTCGGCCATGCCAAGACCTACGACGATCTGCTGCGCATCGTGCACACCGTGCTGGACGCGGTGCCGTCGGGCAGCTACCTGGTGATGTGGGACGGCACCGACGACAGCAAGGCGTATGTCACCCTGTGCGAGAACTACACCGGCACCGGCGGCACCCCTTACGTCCCCCGCCCGCAGGCTCAGATCAAGGCCGTCTTCGACGGTCTGGAACTCGTCGACCCCGGCTTCGTGTCCATCACGCAGTGGCGCTCGGGCGACACCGAGGTCGGTGAGACCCGGCCGATCTCCGCCTACGGAGGGGTCGCTCGCAAGCCGTAAGGCCCCTGAACATCAAACCCTAAGCGGCACAGCGGTGGTCGCCGGTCTCGCACCGGCGGCCGCCGCCGTTTTTTCTCCGACCGATCGTGCAGATGTACTTGCATCTGTAAGTAACGGAGGCATAGACTCGAACTCGAAATCGGGGAGGTACGCAGGGAGTTCGAGCTTGCGTCACCGGCACTTCGGCCTCCCCGCCGCACGTCGGACGCGAGGGGTAGTCGAATGATCGAGCCATTTCGAACGCCCCGGGTTGCTGTCATCGATGGGGCTGGCGCCGAGCCCTTGCGCCAGTACTCCGCAGCGCCCGAGTTCGCCCTCTCCGATTGCGGGGTCGAGCCCCGCGGCCTCACCTACCGGCAGGCCCGCGACATTCTCTACACCCACGAAGTCCACGGTCCGCAGTGCAGGCAATGGCTGGCCGCCGCCGCCTATCTGTCAGCGGGGCTGGACGACGAGTAACCCTGCCTCAGCAGGCACGCAAGAGCCCTCGCCGCAGGTGAAGCCGGCTCCGACGCCGTGACCGGCCGGTAGCGCTTCGCGATCCCGCGCCGCGGCCGAAGAGCGCCAACGCGGAACGCGTCCGGCTCCCAGACGATCTCACAGATCACTCCCCGTGCACACGGCGCTTTCGTATAGTGATCGATCGACCCGGGCGCGATTTCTCGCACGCCCGGCGTGGCATTGGGAGCGAACTCGTAATGACCTACTCCGCGTTGGATCTGTCCCCCGACTCGTCCGACCCGGTACTGGAAATCGGCGGACAGCCGGCTTCGGTGCCCTTGCTGAACGCCGACAGCGTAGCTTCGCACATGGTCGGTTACTTCGAAAACGTCATGGCTCCCTGCCGCACCCTGCCCGGCGAGCAATTACGCGGTGACGTCACGAAACTCACCCGCAGCTGCCTGAACCTCGCTGCCGAGATGTTCGACCGGCGTACCGTACCGGACGAGCACCAGCTCGGCCCGGTCCGCGCGGCTGCCGCTCGCTGGGCGCGGGAGGCCGTGCCGCTGAGCACGATCCTGCGCGCCTATCACGAAGGACTGCGCATCGCCTTCGGTCTGGTCACCGCGCCTGCCGCGGCCGACGACGTCGACGAGGTGCTGGTCGCCGCCGATCTGCTTCTCGAACTGCTCGAGGCGATCACCGCGGCGGTGTCCGATGCCTACGTCGACGAACAGCACCTGGTCGCCAAGGAGCATCAGACGGCGACGCAGACGCTCGCCTCGGCACTGCTCAGCGGTCGCGGCAGCTCGGCTCTGGCGCGGCAGACCGGCATTCCGATCGCGGAGGCCTATCAGGTTGTGGCCCTGTCGATTCCGGAACATCCGGACGAGCGCGATCCGCGCGTCGACGGGAACGTGGCCGCGCGCCGCAAGCTGCGGCGGCTGCAGTCCGAGCTGGCCACCGTGTTCGCCTCCCGCGCACTCGCCCTGCTCAGCGCCAAGGGAGGGACGCTGCTCATCCCGTTGGGCGACGAGGCCGAGCCGGTCCTCACCGGCACGACGCTCGAGCTGCTCGCCGCTGCCGCCGAGGTGCCGCTCACCGCGACCGTCGTGCCGACCGACACCGATCAGATCCCCGAATCGGCCGATCAAGCGCACGAGCTGCTCAATCTCGTACGCGTCGGGGTCCGGCCGCCCGGCCTCTACCAGATGTCGGATCTGGCCGTGGAATACCAGCTCACCCGCAGCGGCCCGGCCACCCGCCGGATCGCGACCATCCTCGACCCGCTGGACGACCACCCCGAGCTCTTCGACACCATGCGCGCCTACCTCGGCAACGACATGAACCGGCAGCTCACCGCCCGCCAGCTCTACGTGCACCCGAACACCGTCGACTACCGCCTGCGCCGCATCGCGCAGCTGACCTCCGTCGACCTGGCGACCTCGGCGGGCATCTCCCAGGCGGCGATCGCCCTGCTGGCCCGGGATCTGGACCGCAGCGTCGCGCGCAGGCTCTGACCTGCCCACCGTGACCGAACCGTGGCCTGTAACGGATTCGTGCTGGTCACCGCGCCGTGAACTTGCGATCCTGGTAGTGCCCCGACGTCTGGATGGTGAAATATGCGAATTTCGGAGATCCTGCGCAGGAAGGGCAGCGACGTGGCCACCGTCGCACCCGACACGACAGTACGCACACTGCTCGCCACCCTGGCCGAGCGGAACATCGGCGCGGTCGTCGTCTCCCCCGACGGCGACACGATCGCGGGCATCGTCTCCGAACGCGACGTGGTGCGCAGTCTGCACGCGCGGGGCGCGGAACTGCTGGACACACCGGTGTCGGCGATCATGACCTCCGCGGTGCGCACCTGCGCACCCGACGACCGGGTCGACGGTCTGCGCCGCACCATGACCGACCATCGCATCCGGCACCTGCCCGTGGTACACGAGGGCAGGCTGGTCGGCATCGTCAGCATCGGCGACGTGGTCAAGAGCGCGATCTCCGAATTGGCGACCGAACGCGAGCACCTCGTCGAGTATCTGCAGGGCAGATATTAGAACGCGCTGGGGTCCCCCAGATCGGCCGACAGCCAGTGCTCCGGCCGCAGGTAGACCGCGACCTGCTCACCGAAGGCCTCGGCCGCCTTCAGGTAGCCGTCGACCGATTCGGCGGGCAGATATCGCGCGGCCATCTCGCGGTGCTGCTCGTCGGTCATCGGGACCGTCCGGGTGACCGGGCCCTCCACACTCACATACCGGACCGTGGGCTCGACCTGCTGCACCATCAGACTGAAGCGGCCGGTCTCGCGGAGGTAGCGCATCTTCTGCGACTCCGGGCCGGTCAGGATCCAGATCTCGCCACCGGGGCTGTATTGGTACCAGATCGGGACGGTCAGCGGGCCACGACCGGTACCCGCCGCCACTGCGAACGCCGCGACATGCGGCTGCGCGAGGAACTCTTGACGCTCTTGCGGGCTCAGGGGCATATCGCCCAGGCTAGTCCCGAAAGCCGTTGTCGGCGACAACGCTTCGAAGTCCGTACCGAAAATGCGTATCGTGGGTGACGTCCGAGTTACCGGTGAAGGGAGCGTAACGTTGCGGTCCCCTGCCCCGAGATCGCCGGTGACGCGGACCGACGAGACTCCCCGGCCATCGGCGACGCCGCCGGTCGCGGCACGGGCGCTGTTCCCGGCGCTAGCCTGCGCCACCGAGGTCTACCTGGACAGCGCCGCGACCACACAGAAGCCGCTTCCGGTGATCGAGACCATCCAGCGCTATCACAGCAACGGCACCGCCAACGTCGGCCGCGGCACCTATCCGTGGGCCACCGGCCTGACCGCCCGGATCGCCCGGATCCGGGAACGCACCGCCGCCTTCATCGGCGCCGAGCACCCGGACGAGGTGGTCTTCACGGCGGGAGCCACCGCCGCACTCAACGCCGTCGCGCTGTCGTGGGGCCTCACGGCGCTCGCCGACGGCGACGAAATCCTCTACAACGCGAGCGATCACGCGTCGAACGTGTACCCGTGGCAGCACCTTCGCGGACTGCTCGCCCGGTTCGGACGCCGCATCCATCCGATCCCCTACCGGACGACCGCCGCCGGGGAGGCGGACACCGACGACATCCTGGCCAAGATCACACCGCGCACCCGGCTGATCACCACCGGGCATCTGCACCATGTCTTCGGCGGTCTCAGCACCCTGGAGGAATTGCGCGGCCGGATCGACCCCGCCATCCTGCTGTGCTTCGACTGCTCGCAGAGCGGCGGGCATCTTCCGGTCGACGTGACCGCGCTCGGTGCGGATTTCGCGATCTTCGCCGCACACAAGATGTTCGGGGCTCCCGGCACCGGGATCCTGTACTGCCACCGGCGCGTGCACGACCGGCTCGTGCCGTTCCTGCCCGGCGGCAATTCCGGCATCGCCACGGATCCGGGCGGTCTGCGGCCGGGGCCGATGCCCGCGCTGCTGGAAGGCGGCACGCCCGACATCCCGGGCATCCTCGCCCTCGGCAGTGCGCTGGAGGTACTGGAATCGTTCGGCATGGATGTCATCGCCGCGCACAACCGTGCCCTGACCCTGCGCCTGATCGACGGGCTGCGACCGATCCCCGGCCTGGAGTTCCTACCCGGTCCGGCGCATGCCGCGTGCGAGGTCGGCTACGGCATCGTCTCCTTCACCCTGGACGGGATCTCGGCCACCGACGCGGGATTCGTCCTGAGCGAGCTGGGTTTCCTCGTGCGTACCGGCGCGCACTGCGTCCCCGCCGACACCGACGGCGCGGGCTCGGTGCGGGTCAGCACGCACATCTACAACACGCCCGACGAGATCGACCGATTCGTCGCGTGCGTGCGAACCATCGCCGAGGAGGTCACGTGAGTAACGACATCCCCCGCTACGACCGGCGGGCCGCGTCCAGGGTGCTGGCGCACTTGGCGCAGCCCGGGTCGCACAGCGCGCTCACGCCCGCTCCCCCGCCGCGGCGATTCGAATTCACCTGCGCCGCATTGCGTCCCGAGCCCGGCAACCATCTCACCTATTCCCAGCGGCTGTATCTGGAGCGGTTCATGCGGCCGTGCCGCGCGGATCAGGTGACCACCGCGACGCACCGGATGGCGTGGACCGACAGCGACGGCATCCCGAACACCGGCCACTTCCGCGCCGGCGGCCTCGGGCCCTCGGTGCCGATCGCGATGCGTGAGACCGTCCTGGCGCTGTGGCACCAGCTCGACGCCGACCCGGCCTTCGCCGCGCGGATCGCGGCGCTCGGGCCGGGCGAACACGCCGTGCTGGCGGGCACGACCACCGACCACGATCCGCGCGACATCTTCCGGGTGGGCATCGAGGCGGCCGGGCGCGTACTGGCCCAGCACGCGCTGCTGGCCGCGCAGACCCCCTACCGCGATACCGCCGAGTTCGCCGAGGGCCTGCGGGCTTCCGGAATCTTCACCTCGGTGGCCACTCGATGGTTCTGGGAGCTGCAGGCCTCGACCTATCGGCGGGGCATGATCCCGGTGACGCTCGTCGCACAGCCCGACGGCACCGTTCGCTATTCGGCGGAGACGGTCGCGACCCTGCGCGCCATGAAGGACGCCACCATCGCCGACGCGCACGCCGTGATGGAGCGCGCCACCACCGTCGAAGGTCTCACGGTCGCCGAGGCGATCGCCAAGTATCACGACGACCTGGACCTGATCTCCCGGCAGTACGCACTGCTGCCCGCCGGCAGTCATCCGGCCTGCCTGGCGGCCACGCCGCACCAGCTCGACAGCGGGCATGTCAGTATCCTGCCGTCGCTGGTCGACCGGTTCGTCGCGACATTCACCGAGATCGCGGGCCGCATCGAGGTCGCGGAGTTGAGCGCCGAACTCGACGAGGCGACCGCCGACCGTGCCGCCACCGCCGAGGACCAGGTGTTCTACGTGCCGGACATGACATGCAAACACTGCGTCCGCACGATCGGCGGAGTCCTGGAATCGATGGACATCCGCGTGGTGGAGATCGATCTGGACAGCAAACGGGTGGTGGCCGAGTTCCGCAGCCCGCGCAATCGCGCCCGGGCCTTCGAAGCGATCCGGGACGGCGGCTACAACCCGGTCGCGGAACGCCCCGACGGCGCGACGCGTGCATCGGTCACCGAGGCATCGGAAGCCGCCGTATGACGCCTCGGCCGCCTGCGCTGCCCGCGAAGCTGCATCCGATGGTCCGCGCCTTTCTCGACACTCCCGGCCTCGCGACGGAAACGCGGGCGAGTTTCGGATCCCCGGTACATCTGGTGTTCCCGCAGGTCTACTCGGAGAATCTGCTCCGTCTGCGCACAGTGCTGGAGCAACGCCTGTCCGGGCACCGAATCTGCTACGCGCACAAGGTGAATCAGTCTCGCGCGTTCGTCCGCACCGCCGAGCGCGCGGGCATCGCCGTCGACGCCGCGTCACCACACGAACTGTCCAGCGCCCTCGCCGCCGGGTTCGGTCCGGAGCGCATCGAGGTCACCGGGCCGAAAGGGGAAGCATTCCTGCGCGAGCTCGTCGACCGCGGAGTGACGATCAACGTGGACAACCTGTGGGAACTGGGCCGCATCGCGGAACTGGCCCCCGAGAATGCGGAAATACCTGTGCTGCTGCGGGTCTCCGGTATCGGCACGGGACAGGTGAGCCGGTTCGGGATGCCGGTCGCGCATGTCGAGCAGGCGTTCGATCTGCTGTCTGCACAGCGCGGGCGAATCGCCTTCCTCGGGTTCGCCTTCCACCTCGACTCCGGCGATCTCGGCGAACGCGTCCGGGCGATCGATGCCTGCCTGCGCCTGATCGAACGAGCCTACGATCGCGGGCTCGCCCCTTCGGTGCTCGACATCGGCGGCGGGCTCCGTCAGGTGTTCACCGCCGACGCCGAACGGTTCGACGCCTATGTGCTGGCGCTGCGTGAGTCGCTGCTCGGCCGTGGCGAACCGATGACCTGGGGCAGTAACACCTTCGGCTATCACGTCGCGGGCGGCGCCGTGCACGGCACACCGGTGTTCCACAAGTACGCCAACACCGTTCCCGCCGACCGCATGCTCGCCGATCTTCTCGACGCGCCGCTGGAGCGACACGGCGGGCGCACGGTCGCGCAGGTGGCGGGCGACAATCTGCTGGAGATATGGCTCGAGCCGGGCAAGGCCCTGGTCGACCACGCGGGCATCACGCTGGCCACGGTCGAGTTCGTCAAGGAGGTCGCCGACGGCAGCGTGCTGGTGCACGTCGATCTCAGCCGCGACGCCGTGACGCCCGCCGACCAGGAGGTCATGGTCGACCCGATCCTGCTGCCCCGCGCGGGCCTCGCCGCTGGAAGCGACCGCGCGGAGGGCCCGGTCGGTGTCTACATCGCCGGACGGTTGTGCCTGGAGCGAGACCTGATCACCAATCACAAGGTGTGGCTGCCCGTCCGCCCCCTGCCGGGTGACACGGTGGTGTTCCCGAACACCGCCGCCTATCACATGGACCTGTCCGCGGCGACGGCCTCCATGCATCCGCTTCCCGCGAAACTCGCGGTCACCCGGGCGCCCGATGGATTCCGGATCGTCGACGACACCGCCTACGAACCCGGCTTCCCCGTCGAGTCGTCGCGGGGGCGTCCTCTCGCGACGCACGCCGCCGGCCCGGTCCGATCGGTCGAGGCCTCCTGATGCGATACGACCACATCACCGAACTCATCGGTGACACGCCGCTGCTGCGGCTCGACCCCGCGGTGCACGGACTGGCCGGTGTCGAGCTCTACGCGAAACTGGAGTCGCACAACCCCTTCGGCTCGGTCAAGGACCGGGTGGCCTGGGCGATGTTGCGCGACGAACTGACGGAGCTGCGCGGAGGCGGCCGGACACTCATCGAGGCCTCCAGTGGGAACACGGCCAAGGCGCTGCGCGTCCTCGGCGCGATGTACGGCATCGACCTGCGCGCGGTGACCAACCGGATCAAAGTCGGCGAGGTCCGTGACCTGCTGCAGCTGTTCGGGACCGAGATCGTGGAACTGCCCGGGCTGTCCGAGTGCCCGGACCCGACCACACCGAACGACGTCTACTCGGTGATCGAGGCGACGATGGCGCAGCATCCCGGCGCTTACCGGCATCTGTCGCAGTACACCAACGAGAAGAACATCGAGGCGCACCACCACGGCACCGGACGGGAGATCCACGAGGACCTCGCGGCCGATGGCATCACCAGGATCGACTATCTGATCGGCGGGCTCGGCACCACCGGTTCCACCAGGGGGACCGCCACCTATCTGCGCAAACACAATCCCGAATTGCGTACCGTCGCGGTTGTCTCGGAGCGGTCGGACTTCATACCCGGCATCCGGTCGGAGACCGAGATGTGGGATGTCGGGCTGTTCCAGCCGGAGTTCTACGACCGGATCGTCACCGTGTCGGCGGGCGAGGCCGTGGACGCGACGCTGCGCCTGGCGACCGGATACGGCGTCCTGGCCGGGCCGACCAGCGGCGCGGCCTACACCGCCGCGCTGGACACGCTCGGCGCGCTCGATCGCTCGGCCACCGATCCGGACGACCCGATCGTCGCGGTGTTCATCGTCTGCGATCGGCTCGAGCCGTACCTGTCCTACATCAAGAAGCGCAGGCCGGAACTGTTCGGCCGTGCCGAACGCGAAACGGCGCCGAGCGCGGACGAGCTGGCGGCGGTGCCGCGCCTGTCGCCCGAGCAGCTCGCCGAGCTGGACCGGACCGGCCGCCCGACCATCGTGGACAGCCGTGGCGCCATGGCCTACCGGATCGGGCACGTACCCGGCGCGTTGAACATTCGCGACGACCAGCTCGACGACATGTTCGGCCACGGCATCCCGTTCCCGCGCTCGCGGCCCGTGGTCTTCGTCTGCCCCGTGGGTGAACTGTCGGTGCGTTTCGCCGCGCGAGCCCGTCGAGCCGGATACGACGCCGCCACCCTGGCCGGTGGTGTCGTCGCCTGGCGCGATGCGGGGCTGCCGCTGGAACGAGGCTGATCTCCGCGGGCTCGCGGGCCGTCGGTCACCTCGGTGCGGCGGGAAAGCCCGACAGCAACGGGGCGACCGGGCCGCGGTAGCCCGTGGCCAGCAGTTCGACTGTGGCGGTGAACAATTCGACGAACGCCTCCGCCGTACCCGGCTCGAACAGCGCCGTCGGGTAGATGAAGACCCCGTCGATGCCCGCGGGCGCGCCGAGCCGGTCGTACCGGTCGACGAGACCGAATTCGAGGTCGTAACCAGATCGAGTAAACCGACAGTTACCATGCCGTGACGGCGCGGGATCCATTTCGGCAAGACCGCGGAGGCCGGGCCCGGTGCGCGCGGCGCGGGAGCGCGCCGCCAGGCATTATCGTGGGGCCGTGCAGACAGGTCAGGAAGCAGACGACGACGGGGGCCCGCGGATCTGGGGTGGGACGACGCTCACCGAACGCAGGGAGACGCGGCGGGCGGCGCTGCTGGAGGCCGCGCTAGATCTGATCGGCGAGTCCGGAGCGAGCGGCGTCACCATGCGGGCGGTGTGCCGCAAGGCCAACCTCACCGACCGCTACTTCTACGAGAGCTTCGCCAGCCGCGACGAGTTGCTGGACGTGCTCTACCGTCAGGTCGCCGAGGAATTCCTGGAGCCCATGACGGCCTTCGCCGCCACCGACGACCCGTCCCGCGACCGCGCGCTGTCGGAGATACTCGTGGACAAGGTGCTCGACGATCCGCGCAAGTCGCGGTTGTTCCTGGTCGAGCCGTATTCCAGCACCGGCCTCGGGCAGACCACCTTCGCCGTCATGCCGGTCTTCACCCGGGTCATGCAGGACCATCTGTTCGGCCACATCGACGACCCGGTCAAACGCAGGCTGGCTGCGGTGAGCATGGCCAGCGGAAACGCGGGCATGTTCTCGGCGTGGCTGAACGGCTCGCTGCGCGCCACCCGGGAGCAGATCATCGAGCACTGCCTCGCCATGCTCACCGTGTACCGCTCGCTCTACCGGTCCTGACCCGCCTCGCGAGCCGAGCGCCTGCCGTCAATCCCCGGACCGACCCCGCCAATACGCCAGGGTGTCCTTGGTCCGGATGGTGGCGGCGTGATTGGGGCCGAGGGCCCGCAACTCCGCCACCAGCAGAACCTCCAGTTCCGCGACCGCGCGGTCGAGGTCGCCGTGGCGGGCGCGGCAGCCCGCGAGCTCGTTGCGGGTGCCGAAGGTGTCCGGATGATCCGGGCCGAGCACCCGTAACCGGTCGCCGAGCAGTTTCTCCAGGTCGGTGATCGCACCGTCGAGGTCACCGCTGTCGGCGCGGTAACCGGCCAGCCTGCCGCGGGTGAGCAGCGTGTCGGGGTGGTCCGGGCCGAGCACCCGCAGACGGTCGTCGAGCAGGCGGGTGAACTCCGCGCCCGCCCCGGCGAGATCACCGCTGCGCGCGCGGAACGCCGCGAGGTTGTTGCGCGCGCCGAGTGTGTTGGGGTGGTCGGCGCCGAAGACGCGCAGATAGTCGGCCACGAGCTGCTCGAACTCGGCGCGGGCGCCGTCGAGGTCGCCGCTGTCGGCACGCCAGTACGCCAGGCTGTTGCGGGTGCGCAGGGTGTCCGGATGGTCGGGGCCGAGCACGCGGGCGCGGTCGGCGCGCAGCTGTTCGAAGCGGGCGATGGCCCCGGCGAAATCGCCGACGTCGCCGCGATTGGACGCCAGATTGTTTCTGGTACGCAGGGTTTCGCGATGATCGCGGCCGAGCAGGCGCAGCTGGTCGGTGAGCAGTCGTTCGAATTCCTCGCCCGCACCGGAGTGGTCACCGCAGCGGGCGCGGTAGCTGGCCAGCCTGTCGCGGGTGTCCAAGGTGGCCGGGTCGTCGGGGCCGAAGACCCGCAGCCGGTCGGCGAGCAACTGTTCGAAATCGGCGATGGCGCCGACCAGGTCGCCGCTCTCGGCGCGGTGGAAGGCCCGCCGTTCCCGCGTGGTGAAGGTGTCGGGATGATCCGGTCCCAGCGACTCGACGAAGTCCGGCGCCCACGCCGCCCACAGGTCGCGATCGTCGGCCGATCTGCCGGTTTCCAGCTTCATCAAGAAGTCGATCGCCAAGGCGGAATCACCGTAGGCCAGGCAGTGGCGTACGGCCGCGCCCCGCGCGTAGTCGGCGGCCCGGTCACCGTCGTCGGCCTGGATCGCCGCGACGAGGGCACGGTGCGCGTCCGCGATGCGCACACCGGAACGACGGCATTCCGCCTCCAGTGCGGGCAGGAACGCGCTGTGGGTGACACCGAGCGACTCGCGAACGGTGCCGGGATGACTGCGGGTGATCAAATCGCCGAGATTGACGGCGATGTCGCGGATCCGGGCGGCGCTGAGGTCTACACCGAGCGACAACAGCGCCGAATCCAGCAGCTCCAGCGGCAGCACGGGCCCGACTCCCGCCGCGGCCAGCAGCCCGAGCAGGTTCGCCGTGTCACTCGCGGTCGCGGGATCGGCCCCGCGCAGCGCGGTCTCGACCCGCAGCGCGATGACCCGGTCCAGACCGATCCCGGACGCGACCGCGCGGTCGGTCAATCTCGAGGCCACCTCCAGCAGGATGCGCGCCACCAGCCAGCCGCCGGAGACCACCCGCGAACCGGTCGCGTCGGTCGGGGTCTCGGCCAGCAGCCGCTGGATCCAGCCGATCCAGTCGACCGGGCCGACCGGCGCCGTTCCGCGCGCCGAGTCCACCACGGCGGCGATGTCGTCGGCCGCCGGTTCGGCGACATCTATCCGGTACATGTGCGCCAGCCCCGGATCGTCCTCGACACCGGTGCCCGGCCGGATGCCGACGATCACCCGGACGTGCCGGAGGTCTTCCCGGCGGGTCAGATCGGCGATCGCGGCCACCAGCAACCGCCTGGTGCCCTCCTGCGGCTGATTCAATCCGTCGAAGACCAGGGTGACCCGCCGGCCCGCGGTGGACAGGCGCGCCAGCGGGCGACGCACCAGGATGTCGAAGATGTCGAACTCGTCCCTGGGCCGGTGCGCCCGCGCCGCGCGCGCCGCCTCCCGGAAGCCGGGTAGTCGTGCGTCGAGTTGCGCGGCCAGTTCCGAGGCGACCGACTCCACCGAGCTGTTCACCGTCAGGAACACCGCGGCGGTGATGTAGTCGGGGGTCACGGCGAGGCCGTCGACCAGGCTGGGGCGGATCAGCATGGCCAGCAGCGTGGACTTGCCGACGCCCGCGGGCCCGAGCACCGCCCGCAACCGGTGGCTGCCCGCGTCGATGATCGCGTCGAGACGTTCGCGCACATCGGGCGTCAACAGCAGACGCCGGGTCAGCTGGTCGACGAACCCGGCGGCGGAACGTCCGCTCACCGCGTCGCGGTGGCGGGCGGTGTTCGGCACCAGCCACAATCCGGGGTCGACACCCTGCGTCGTGGACACCGCGCCGGAACTGAAGGACAGATGCTGCGGCTGCTGATGGGTGCACTGCCCGGCGATCGGATCGACCAGGTCCGAGGGCAGCAGGTTCTCCCCGCGCAGCGGCAGGCCCAGGTCGAAGGTGGCGAGCATGGTGCGGGTGAAGCAGCCGGAGTACGCGGGACCGTCGCCCGAGGCGACCAGCAGCTCCATCCGGCCGCCCGACTGCGCCAGCAGATCGGTCCACCGGCGCGCGGCGCCCTGCACGCCCTGACCCGCCTCGCAGGCGTCGACGAGCAGCACAAGCCCGTCGAGCGCGGCGCGGTCGAGCCGCTCGCGGATCTCCTGGGTCAGGTGGAAAGCGTTGTGCGAGGTGGGTTCACCGGGTGAGTCGTGGCTCAACAGGTAGAAGTCCTCGGCAGTCGTCGCCACGCCGTGGCCGATGAAGCCCAGCAGCAGGGTGGCCTGCCGCTGCGATGCCGCCGCGAATGCCGTGTCGACGGCGGTGAACAATTGCGCGGCAGTGGGATTCAGCACCGGGCCGTCGACATCGATCGCGGGCCGCCAACCTCCCGCTTCGGTCAGGCTCCCGTACAGCCCATGGGCGAGTTCCTCGGTGAATCCCAATTCTCCCAGCGCCGCGCATTCCGACCCCACCACCAGCGCCAGCCGTCCTCCCATGCAAGAAACATACCTGCGCCCCGCGGCGGTCCCGCCCGGCCGATATCGAAAGGTGCTGTGCGAGACGTAGGCTGACGGGCGGATCGTCGGAAGGAGATCCTGGGATGATCGACCCGGTGGTGGGGTTGACGGGTACGCTCACATCGCCGATCCGGGGCGCCGGGACGCTGGGCGAGGTCCTGGTCGCTATTCGAGGGGGAACCGAGCTGTACATCGCACAGTCCACCGAGCCGATCCCGGCCGGTGCGGCCGTGCTGGTCATCGCGGTCCATCCGGGGCGCGTCGTCGACGTCGTCCCATGGATTCCGCTCACCCCGGACGCGGCCGGAGAAACCTGAAAAAGTAAGGGAGACAGACGTGCTGGGTTACCATGTGCCGGACCCGGACGAGGCGATGCTGGTCAGCGGCGCCAAGAGCCGCGACAACGCGCCGTTCAAGGTGGTCATCGGGCGCGGCGCCTGGGCGGTTCCGCTGTTCCGGAAAGTCCGCTACCTGTCGCTGGCGATGTTCGAATCCGAGATCAAGGAGCGCTGTGTCACCAAGCAGGCGATCCAACTCGATGTACGCGCGGTGATCGCGTTCAAGGTCGCCAACGACACCCAGTCCATCGTGAACGCCGCACAGCGGTTCCTCTCCGAGCAGGAGCGGGAGATGTCGGTGCTGACCGGGCGCATCTTCTCCGGGCACCTGCGGTCGATCGTGGGCTCGATGACGGTCGAGGAGATCATCCGGGAGCGCCAGAAACTGGCCGACGAAGTGCTCGTCGCGTCGAAAGTCGAGATGAGCAATATCGGCCTGTGGGTCGACTCCTTCCAGATCCAGTCCATCGACGACGGCAACCTCGGCTATATCGCCGCGCTCGCCGCGCCGCACAATGCCGCCGTGCAGCGCGACGCGCAGATCGCGCAATCGCAGGCCGCGCAGGCGGCGGCGCAGGCCGAGCAGGAATCCCAGCGCAGGCAGGCGGAATATCAGCGCGAGACGGCGATCCTGCGCGCGCAATACCAGCGCGATATCGACAAGGCCAACGCGGAGGCCGCGCAGGCGGGCCCGCTGGCCGAGGCGATGGCGCTGCAGGAGGTGCTCACCGCCCAGGCCGAGCAGGCGCGCAAAGAGGCCGAGTTGCGGGAACAGCAGTTGCAGACCGAGGTCGTGAAACCCGCTCAGGCCGAAGCGGATCGGGTGCGCATCCTGGCCGAGGCGGAGGCCGACCGCACCCGCATCCAGGCCGACGCGGCCGCGTCGAACAACCGGATCGCGCTGGATCAGTTGTTGATCGAACAACTGCCGGAAATCGTGAAGCAGGCGTCGAACGGGCTGGCGAACGCGAATCTCACCGTGCTGAACGGGCCGGACGGAGTGGGCGAACTGGTGAACGGAATGGTCGGTCAAGGACTGACCGTTTTCCATTCGCTGCAAAAGGCGCTTTCCACCGACGACGGCGAAAACGCGGGTTAAAGTTGCCCGGTAGCGACGGCGACGAGGAGCGGGTGTTGGTGTCCATCGGGAAATTGGTGTCGTTCGACAGCTCTCGGGGATTCGGATTCATTCGGCCGGAGGACGGTGGACCGGACGTGTTCGTCCACGTCAACGACATCGGCTTGGACGAGGACGAGTTGCGGCAGGGGCGGGTGTTCGAATTCGAGGTGACCGAAGGCGACCGCGGACCCAAGGCGGTCAATCTCAACGTGGTCGGCGGATCGTCCGCGCCCCCGGCGCGGCACAAGGGAAAGGACCGGCCGGGTTCCGGACCGCTCACCGTCGGCGAGCACAAACGCCTGATCACCGAACTGCTCCTGGACGCGAGCCCCGCGCTCACCGCGGGCGAGATCCTCACCATCCGCGACCGGCTCACCGCGTTCGCCGACCAGCAGGGCTGGCTGGAGAACTGAGCGGCGAACTCCACGATCACTGTCGGGGTGTCCGCCTACGATCGAGCCGAGACCACGGCCACAGACCGATGAGTTCGCTCGGCGCGCACCGTCGGTATGGGTGAGGATCGAACCCGAGGAGGATCGCGTGGATCTACCGGTTCTGCCCCCAGTGCGGCCGATGCTGGCCAAATCCGCACCCGCGGTGCCGCGCGAGCCGGGCCTGAGCTACGAACCCAAATGGGACGGTTTCCGCTGTATCGTGTTCCGCGACGGCGCCGAAGTGGAGCTCGGCTCGCGCAATGACCGGCCCCTGACCAGGTATTTTCCCGAGGTCGCCGAGTTGCTGAAGCAGGCGCTGCCGGACCGCTGCGTGGTCGACGGCGAGATCGTGGTGGTCACCGAGCAGGGTTTGGATTTCGACACCTTGCAGAACCGCCTGCACCCGGCCGCGTCCAGGGTCGCCAAGCTGGCGGTGGAGACGCCTGCCAGCTTCGTGGCCTTCGATCTGCTCGCGCTCGGCGACAAGGACCTGACCGGCGAGCCGTTCACCGAACGCAGGCGGCTGCTGGAGACGATCCTGGACACCGCGCTTGCGCGGGTTCACCTCACGCCGATCACCCACGACCCGGACGTTGCCGAGGACTGGTTCACCCGTTTCGAGGGCGCCGGATTCGACGGCGTGATGGTCAAGTCCGACGACCTCGCCTACCTCCAGGACAAGCGGGTGATGCTGAAGGTCAAGCACGAACGCACCGCCGACTGTGTGGTGGCGGGCTTCCGCTGGCACAAGGACGGAGCGGGTGTGGGTTCGCTGCTGCTCGGGCTCTTCGACGACGAGGGCCACCTGCATCACGTCGGCGTGGCCAGCAGCTTCACCGCGGCGCGGCGTAGGGAACTGATCGAGGAGCTGGCGCCGTTGCGGGAGAACGCGCTGGACGATCACCCTTGGCGGCAGTGGGCCGATGCGGCGGCGCAGGCGGCCGCGGACGGCAAGATGCCCGGCGGCGTCAGCCGCTGGACCGGCGGCAAGGATCTGTCCTGGGAGGCGTTGCGACCGGAGCTGGTCGCCGAAGTCCGCTACGAGCACGTGCAGTCGGGCCGGCTGCGCCACGGTGGCAGGCTGGTGCGCTTCCGGAGCGACCGGACCCCGGAATCATGTACCTACGCGCAGCTCGACGAAGTCGCTCCCGCGGAATTGAGCATGCTGTTCGGCGAAGGCGCGGCACGATGACCGAGTCCGTCGACATCGAGACCGACGGCCGCACCGTCACGATCAGCAATCCGGGCAAGATCTACTTCACCAAGCGCGGTGAGACGAAGCTCGATCTGGTGCGCTACTACCAAGCGGTCGCCGAACCGTTCCTGAATGTGGTCGGCGGCAGGCCGCTGCTGCTGGAGCGCTACCCGGACGGGGCATCGGGCAAATCCTGGTTCCAGAAGCGGGTGCCGAAATCCGCACCGGAATGGCTGCGCACGGTGGAGGTGACCACGCCGAACGGCACCACCAGCGACGCCCTCGTCGCCCACGATCTCGCCCATATTCTGTGGGCGGTGAATCAGGGGTGCCTCGGATTCCACGTCTGGCCCAACCGCGCCGACAATCTGGAGATCGCCGACGAACTGCGCATCGACCTCGATCCCTCGCCGGGCATCACCTTCGCCGACCTGCGCCGGGCCGCGATCCGCACCAGGGATCTGCTGACCGAACTCGGCATCGAATCCCGAGTCAAGACCTCCGGCTCACGCGGCCTGCATCTGTACTCCGCGCTGGAGCCGAAGTGGGACGGCTATCAGGTGCGCGCCGCCGCGGTGGCGCTGGCGCGCGAGTTGGAGCGCCGGTACCCCGAGGACATCACCGCGCAATGGTGGAAAGAAGAACGCGGCAACCGGGTGTTCATCGATTTCAATCAGAACGCTCCGCACAAAACGGTTTTCGGCGCGTGGTGCGTGCGACCGAAGGTCGGCGCGCAGGTGTCCACGCCGATCGGCTGGTCCGATCTGGATTCGGTGGTGCCCGACGACCTGACCATCGCGACCGTGCCCGCGCGCTACGCCGAATCCGGCGACCCGTGGGCCGACCGCGCGCCGCAGTCCATCGCCCCGCTGCTGGAGATGTCCGACCGGGACATGGCGGCCGGCCTCATGGACGCGCCGTGGCCGCCGCAGTACCCGAAGATGCCGAACGAGCCGCCCCGGGTGCAGCCGAGCCGCGCGAAGAAGCCCGAATAGCGTCGACGGCTACTCGGTCCACAGCACCCATGTGCCGCTGCGGCCGCTGACTTCGCACACCAAGGCCCGGCCATCGGCGGTGCGCCCGGTCTTGGCGCCGGAGGCGTCGCACTTCGAGCCCGCCTGCTGCACGGCGGTCGCCACCACGTGCGGGCCCGACCACTGGTTGCCACCGGCGGCGGTGAGACAGATCAGCGTGCCGCCGGTGGTGGCGCTGCCGATCTTGCCGAGCTGGGCGTCGGTGCACGGCGCGCCCTTCGTGACCGATTCCTGGCTCTCCGGCGGCGTGGTCGTCACCGCGAGGCTGGGTGCGGCGGTCGTGGTGGTCACCACCGGACGCTCGACGGTGGTGGGAGTCGAGGCGACGGGCGCGGGCCCGAGCGAGGCCGTGCGGTTGGTCACATCCGGCAGCCAGTTGCTCGTCATCAGGATGAATCCCGCCACCGCGGTGATCTCGGCTACGCCGAGCAGCAGCGCGAACATCGCCATCACTCGGCCGCGGGGATGGCTGAAGGCGATGAAGCCGAACACGATGGCCACCGGGAACAACCCGAGCAGTGCCGCCACCAGGGCGATGATCGCGTACGGATTGACGATCGGCGGGATCTCCACGCGCAGCCGTCCGGTCCGGCGGCGGCTCGGCGGCTCGGGCCAGCGCTCGTCCTCGTCGTCGGGCCAGCGGCCGTCGGGCTCCGGCTCCGCCCAGCGATCCTCCGGCTGCGCCTGCGGCCAGCGATCCGTTTCACGCCGTTCTGCCCGTGTCATCAAGGTCCTCTCCACACCACCACACCGCGCAGGAACCTCGGACTATCCGGACCCGCCCCGATATACCGACACAGAATAGGACGCGCGCCGCGAAAAGTTGATCCGAAGTGTCCGACATTTGTGATCGGGCCGTGATAACGAACTCGCGGCTTCGGTAACCGAGGCGCATGCTGGTCTACCGGCCGCCTGCGTGATCGCCGCTCTCCCGAGGAATATTCACGTCCGATAAGGCGACGTCGAGCCGCCTGACATGCTCCGTAGGCATGCCGGGGCCCAGAATTTGCTCGATGCATTTACGGCCTGCCTGGCATTGTGCTGTGCGCGCTCGCCGTGGCCGCGGCGGCCAACATGCGGACCGTCGCCGGAAACGGTTCAACGGTCTGTGCGACCGCCGCCACGGTCGCGGGCCGAGCGTCCCGCGACCGGCTCGCTACAGCGGCGCGCGGTGACCCGCGGCGCCGTTCACTGCCTGCGGTCGACTTTGGGCAGCGATTCGGTGACCAGGGTCAGCAACATGTCGCACAGCAGGTCGTGCACCTGCTCGCGGGTGAGCGTGCCGCGCGTGATCCATTCCCGGCCCGCGACCTTCACCAGCCCGCCGTAGGCACGCACCATCGCGCGCAGTTGGGCATCGTGTGCCGAATGGGCGAGGCCGACCATCAGCAGCAGCCGCTCGGCCGCCGCATCGTCGGCCGCGTCCAGGATCTGCTGCACCTCGGGATCGTCTCCGACTCCCTCGTGGCTGGTCACCTTCACCCAGGTGCTGCCGTGCTCGGCGATGGTGTCCAGCAACCAGCGCACGCTGGCGTCGACCCGCTCGCGCCACGAGCCGGTGGGCACGGCCATGTTGTCGAGCTTGGGCAGTGTCACCATCCGCCGCACCACGGCCAGGTAGAGATCGCGCTTGTTGCCGAAATAGTGGTTGATCAGACCGCGGGCCACACCGGCCCGCTGCGCCAGTTCGGCGGTGGAGACGGCCGCGTACGGGCGTTCGCCGAACATGTCGATCGCACAGGCGAGGATCTGCGCGCGCCGCTCGTCGGGCTCGAGCCTGCGGCGGCGCGGTAGCGCCGGATCGGCGCCACCGTCCGCGGTCGCGCTCGTGGTGTCAGAGAGACCGGGCAATGAGATCCTTCATCACCTCGTTGCTGCCCGCGAGGATGCGCAGGACGCGGGCACCGGTGTAGAGCTGGGAAATCGGATACTCCGTCATGTAGCCGTAGCCGCCGAACAATTGCAGGCAGCGGTCCACCACGATACCGAGCTGATCGGTCAGCCAGTACTTCGACATGGCAGCGCTGGGAATATCGAGTTCGCCGCGCAGGTGCTTGTCGAGGCAGTCGTCGAGGAAGGTGCGGGAGACCTTGGTGATGGTCGCGCACTCGGCGAGCTCGAACTTCGTGTTCTGCATCGCGAACAGCGGCTTGCCGAACGCTTCGCGGCCCTTGGTGTAGTCGACGGTGAGCTGCACCGCCTTCTCCATCATGGCGACCGCGATGACGGCCGTGACCAATCGCTCCTGCGCGAGCATCTGCATCATCTGGTAGAAGCCCTGGCCCTCGGCCTCGCCGAGCAGATTGGACGCGGGCACGCGCAGGCCGTCGAAGAACAGCTCGGCGGTGTCCTGGGCCTTGCCGCCGATCTTGTTCAGGATGCGCCCGCGCTTGAAGCCGGGGGTGTCGTCGCCGACTTCGGCGAAGATCAGCGAGACTCCGGCCGCGCCCTTGGTGGGGTCGGTCTTGGCGGCGATGATGATGCCGTCGCACAACCAGCCGTTGGTGATGAAGATCTTGGAGCCGGTGATGACGTACTCGTCGCCCTCCCGGACCGCGCGGGTCTTGATGTTCTGCAGGTCGGATCCGGTGCCCGGTTCGGTCATGCCGATGGACAGCACGATCTCGCCGCTCGCGGCCTTGGGCAGCACGCGCCGCTTGAGTTCTTCGGAACCGAACTCGTACAGGTACGGCGCGATGATCGAGCTGTGCACGGGGATGCCCATCGAGCCGTCGCCCGCGCGCGCCTGCTCCTCGATGATGGCGGCCTCGTGCGCGAAGGTGCCACCGCCTCCGCCGTATTCCGCCGGAATGGCGGGGCACAGCAGGCCGAGTTCACCCGCCCGGTTGTACAGGGCGCGATCGGGGTGCCCTTGGGCGACGAACTTCTCCTCGTGCGGGACGACCTCCTTCTCGAAAAAGGTCCTTGCCAGATCTCGTACCGCCTCGACCTCGTCGTCACTCCACGCCGCGCGTGCCATCGCTCGATCCTTCGCTCGCTCCGGTCCGGTCTCGTCACCGGTTACGCCCCAGATTCCCGGACTATTGGCGAGTTGTCAACAAGCGTGACGCACCGTCTCGAGCACGCTCCGCGGACGGGCCGGACCGGCAGCCCGCCCAGGGATACCGAGGCAAGGCCGCGAGTGCGGGCGGTGGCCTGCGCTCGATCAGCGCGGCCGGTTCGCTCGTTGGTGAGCTGCGCCATATTCGGGCGTTTTACCTTTCCCTCGATGGGTCAATTCTTCGTACTGTCCGTATCGGAATCACTGACGTCGGGCACGACGGCGACGTGCCATCGGATCGGTAGCCGGCAGCGAAGGGGTAATGACATGGCCGAACTGCTCGACATCACCGAAACGCCCCGCCCGGACCGCACCTGGACGGTCGACCGGGACGGCGCCGATCTCGCCGTCTACGAGTGGGGTGATGCCGCCGCCGAGCCCTTGGTGCTGGTGCACGGCCTCACCGACACCCACCGCGTGTGGTCGACAGTCGCGGCCCTGCTGGCCGACGGCTTCCGGGTGATCACCTACGACGTACGCGGTCACGGACGTTCGGCCACCCCTGCGGCGCTGTCGGAGTATCGCCTCGACCTGCTGGCGGAGGACTTCTTCGCGGTGATCGACGCAGCCAGCCCGCGCAGGCCGGTGCACACGTGCGGCCACGGCTGGGGCGCCGTGCAACTGTGGGAGGCGGTCTGCGACGAGCGGGCCAATACCCGCATCGCCTCGTTCACCGCGATCGCGGGACCGAACCTCGATCATCTGGGTCTGTGGCTGCGCGCGCTGGCGCCGCGCGCCGGACGCGAACTCGGCGACCTGGGCTGGTGGCTGCGCGGCGCGCGCTGGGCGCTGACGCCCGGCCCGATCGCCCGCAGGCTCTACCCTCCGCGGGTGCGCGGGCTGCTCGTGGGCCGGCTCGGCGGTCTCACGCCGGTGCCCGCGCGGGTCGCGCCCACCTGGCGCACCGATCTCGTCGCCGGTGCCCGGATCGCCCAAGCCAATCTGCTGCACCACTTGGGCAAGCCGCGGGTGCGGCGGACGGCGGTCCCGGTCCAGCTGCTCGTCGACACCACCGACCCGTTCGTGCCCGCCGCCGTCTACGACGCCTCCACGCGCTGGGTCGACAAGCTGTGGCGCTGCGCCGTTCCGGCGAATCACTGGCTGCCGATCACCGAGCCACTGCTGGTCGCCGAAGCGGTCGCCAACTTCGTCGACGACCTGCGCGCCGACCGGGCTGCCATCTCCCCGCGCAGCAGCTGACCGACGCTTCGAGCACGGCGCGGGCGACCGGGCGACCACCCGGCAGGCGGGGTTTGCGACAATGGGCCGGTCGTCTGCCCAGCTCGATGAAGGATGTCCCCCGCCCCGATGGCCGAAAACATGATCGATCCCGAAGAGCTCGCGACCTGTCTTCGGGTCCTGGAGCAGGCCGGAACGCTCGAAAAGGATCATCCGGACTCGGTGGCCGTGCAGCGGGCGGTCGGCCACATGTTCAAAAAGCTCAAGCAACGCCGCCGCACCGAAGCGCGCGCGGCGGTCTCGGCCGCCGACCGCGCGGTGGTCGCCGCCACCGCGACCGGATCCCCGAACCGGATCGATGACGAGACCGCGGGCATCCCGATCAGCTCGGCCACCGACGGAGCCAGCGCGGGCACGCTGCTCCGCGCGCGCCCCTGCTATATCTGCAAGCAGCGCTACACCCAGGTCGACGCCTTCTACCACCAGCTGTGCCCGGAGTGCGCGGCAAGAAGCCACACCAAACGAAACGCCCGCACCGATCTGACGGGGCGGCGGGCGCTGCTCACCGGCGGCCGCGCCAAGATCGGCATGTACATCGCGCTGCGCCTGCTGCGCGACGGCGCGCACACCACCATCACCACCCGCTTCCCCAACGACGCCATCCGGCGTTTCGCGGCGATGGACGACAGCGCGGACTGGCTGCACCGATTGCGCATCGTCGGCATCGATCTGCGCGATCCGGCTCAGGTGGTCGCCCTGGCCGACGACGTCGCCGCCCAGGGCCCGCTGGACATCCTGATCAACAACGCCGCGCAGACGGTGCGCCGCTCCCCCGGCGCCTACAGCGCCTTGGTCGACGCCGAATCCGGGCCACTGCCCGCGGGCGCGCTGCCGGAGGTGGTGAGCTTCGGCAAGACCATGCAGGCCCACCCCACCGCGCTGACCGCGTCGCTCACCCCGGCGCTGACCGCCGCCGACGTAGCCGAGCTGGCGCTGGTCGCGGGGTCGGCGACGCCGGAACGCATCGCGCGCGGCGTCGCGATCGACGCGGGTGGCCTGGTGCCCGATCTCGCGCACACCAACAGCTGGGTGCAGACCGTCGCGGAGGTGGATCCGACCGAACTGCTCGAAGTGCAGCTGTGCAATTCGGTCGCGCCGTTCATCCTGGTCTCCCGCCTGCGACCGGCGATGGCCGCCGCCGGGGCCCGCCGGAAGTACGTCGTGAACGTCTCCGCGATGGAAGGGCAGTTCTCCCGCGCCTACAAGGGCCCGGGGCACCCGCACACCAACATGGCCAAGGCGGCGTTGAACATGTTGACCCGCACCAGCGCCCGCGAGATGTTGGAGCAGGACGGCATTCTGATGACCGCGGTCGACACCGGCTGGATCACCGACGAGCGACCGCACTACACCAAGATCCGGCTCGCCGACGAGGGCTTCCACGCACCGCTGGACCTGGTCGACGGCGCGGCGCGCGTCTACGACCCCATCGTGCAGGGTGAGAACGGCACCGATCTGTTCGGCTGCTTCCTCAAGGACTATCAGCCCTCCCCCTGGTAGCGGTCGATCCGGGCTCCGTCACGCGGCGGAGGACTACCCTGGAGGCGTGCTCTACCGGCTGGCAGCCGACGCCACCGCCGTCACGCATTTCGCCTTCGTGGCCTACGTGGTGGTCGGCGGATTCCTCGCATGGCGCTTTCCGCGCACGATCTGGCTACACCTGCTCGCGGTCTGCTGGGGGTTCGGCACGATCGTGATCGGTTTCGACTGCCCGCTTACGCATCTGGAGAATTGGGCGCGCGAGAACGCCGGCCGAGAACGGCTGCCGTCGAGCGGATTCATCGACCACTACCTCACCGGTGTGATCTACCCCGAACACGCGCTGGGGCTGGTGCGCGCAGTGGCGGCCGCGCTGGTGGTGGCGTCCTGGATCGGTTATGTGTGGGCGCAGCGCCGGCCCGCCCCGGCCGCCCGTGTCCACGCACCGCACTGACGCCGGTGCTCAGGCGCCGAGATGGCGCCCGACGAAGCCCGCCACCTCCGTGACGTGCTCGTCCAGGTAGAAATGGCCGCCGGGGAAGGTCGCCCGGTCGAATCCTCCGCTGGTGTGCGCGCGCCATTCGTCGGCCTGCTCGGGTCGCATCGTCGGGTCCTCGGTGCCGACCAGCGCCGCGATATCGGCGCGCAGCGGCTCCCCCGGCTGATACCGGTAGGTCTCCACGGCTCGGTAGTCGGCGCGCACGGCGGGCAGTACGAGTTCGGCGAGGCCCGGCTCGGCGCGCAGCAGCTCGAGCGGGGCGGGATCCGCGGCCAGCCGTACCAGGTCATCGATGAGTTCGTCGTCGGAGGCCAGGTGCAACCGCTGCGTCTCCTCGAAAGTGGGTGCCGGACGGCCGGACACGAACAGGGTGGCCACCGGCTGCCCGGCACGCTCGAGCCTGCGCGCGGTCTCGAACGCCACGGTCGCGCCCATGCTGTGCCCGAACAACGACAGCCGCGCGATCCGGCCCTGCGCGAGCACCGCCTGGGCGATCCGGTCCGCCAGCGCGACCAGGTCGGTGATCGGGTCCTCACCCAATCGGTCCTGCCGCCCCGGATACTGCACCGCGAGCACCGCGACGCCCACCCCGCACCGTTGTGCGAGATCCCGGTATACCGTGGCCGACCCTCCGCCGGGTGGGAAGCACAGCAGGTGTTGCCGCGCGACCGCCTCGGATCGCAGCGTCCGCAACCACTCCGAGTCGGTGCTGCCGCCTGCCACGTTCGGTCTCCCTTCGCCGTCGTCGTCCCACCGCGCGGCGGACCAGACCACGGTAGTCGCCGCGACCGAGTGCGGGAGCTTTCTGATGCAGTGGTCCCGGGCCTGGCGAGCGACCGAGACCCGGTCAGGGCCGCTTCCGCGCCACAGTCGACGCACTGGGCATGAACCCACCCGTCCACGCCTGCGGTACGAAAGATCTCCTGCACCGATGCAGCATCCCCGTCCCCGCTGGGCGGGTGGTTCCGGGGTCGCGCGGAGAAAGCGGACGGATCAGGACTCGCCGCGGCCGGTTTGGGCGAGCCGCTGTTCGAGTTCGGCGACCCGCCGCCGGTAACCGGCCAATTCATCGAGGCGGGCGTACATCTCGTCGGTCAGCTGGGCGATGCGGCCCAGATAGCGGTGCGCGGGCCGGTCGGCCCAGTAGGCGCCGGCGCGGCCGTACTCCACCGCACGATCGACGTCGCCTGCCGTGACTCCCGCGGCGACCGCGTCCGCCGTCGCCGCCGTGAGCGCGGCCTCGAGTTGCGCCACGCGCAGTCGCGTCGCCTGGTCGTGGCCGGCGTTCCCGAGCGACGCGCGCTCCGCGGCGAGGTCCTGGATCTCCCGGAGGTACCCGGCGTTCTGGGCGTCCTGCACGGCCATCAGTTCGTAGTCGTGTTCGATCGGCGCGCGGCGAACCCGGTCCGGGAGCAGAGCGGTGCGCGGACTCATATCGATCCCGAAGACCGGAACGCGCTCCCGTGCTGCGGAGTTCTCTTTCGTCCTGGTCGTCGGCACCGTGTATTCCACGCTTCCGGCATAGACGTTCGTCATCGTCTCTCGACCTCACATATCGGTGCCGCGGTATTCCTCTGCGGCCATGCTCTGCCTTTCTCCGCACAACGAAGGACAGGTCATCGGATCCGCGCGGCGTCCCGCGCCGACTGCTGCCGTGCAGCCTGGGGATATGCTGGCCCATTCCGCGCGGTCCGGCGCGCGTCACTATCCTCAGTGGCGAGAAGTTCTCTCGGACAGCTCTTTTCACGCCGTGCGAGCCCTGAGATCCGCCCGGTCTCGATCCCGCGAACTCGTGGGTCTCCCCAAAGGCCTCGGACCCGTCAGCACTTCATCCGCTACCCCGTGAACACGCGTCTACGATCACGCGGTCGCCGCCCGGCCGCCCGCGACGGTCCGACCCGGCCGAACGCGACGGCCGGTCGACGACAGCATCGTCGCATCGGGGCACGGCGCACCGGTGCGCGGAGCCGACGCGTCTTCGAGCCGAATCGGCGCAGGTGGCCGCGGGGAGCGGCGCGGCGGGCGGAAGTGGCGTCCTTCGCGCATGCCTGGCCGGAGGGACCACGCCACGCGAGTTCCCCGGGGCGCCAACTAGGCTGAAGCGAGTGAACACGCACGCACGGCTCGTCCAGGACTACGAGGCCGGTATAGGTGTCACCGCCTCGCGCATCTCCCCCGCACCCGATCCGGGTAGCAATCTCGCCGCGACATTACCGGTCTGGGCACTGGCCGCCGGTTCGATCGCGGCGCTCACCACGGCCGCGAACCGCATGCGGACCGCACGCGGTCTCGACCCGGTGGCGCATCGCCTCGATCCCGCCCGCATCACCGCGGCCTTCTCCAGCGAGCGTCTGTTACGCATCGGCGGCCGGATGCCGACACCGTTCGCCGATCTTTCCGGCTTCTTCCCCACCTTCGACGGCTGGGTTCGCACGCACGCCAACTATGCGCATCACCGGGCGCGACTGTTCGCCACGCTCGGCCTGCCCGACTCCGCGCCGGTCGACCTCGCCGTCGCCCAGATGGCCATGATCCGCGCCTCGGACCTGGAGGAGCAGGCCGCCGCGCACGGGGCCATCGCGGTGCGCGTCCGCACCGAGGAGGAATGGGCCGCGAGCCCGCAGGGACAGGCCGCGGCAGCGGGTCCGCTGGTCGCGATCACCGACCGCCCCGACCGCGGGGAGACCGGCTTACCGGCGGGCACCGCGCCTCTGCACCCCCTGCGGGGCGTGCGGGTGCTCGATCTGACCAGGGTGATCGCTGGACCGGTCGCGACGCGCGCGCTGGCGTTGCTCGGCGCCGAAGTGCTGCGCGTCGACCCGCCGCAGCTGCCCGAGATCTCCTGGCAATTCGCCGACACCTGCCAGGGCAAACGCTCGACGCTGGTGGACCTGCGCACCCACGGCATCGATGATCTGGTCGCCGCCGCCGACGTACTGATCACCGGATACCGGCCGGGCGCGCTGGAGCGGGCCGGGGTGCGAGCGGCCGCCCGTCCTGGGTTGATCCACGGGCGGGTGTCCGCCTGGGGTGAAGCCGGTCCATGGGGTGAGCGTCGCGGTTTCGACAGCATCGTGCAGGCCGCGTCCGGCATCTCGATCGTCGAGGGCGCGCCCGCCGTGCCGGGGGCGCTGCCCGCGCAGGCACTCGACCACGCGTCGGGTTACCTGCTCGCCGCGGGAGTGATCGACGCCTTGGTCGCGCGCAGCGACGACGGCGTCGGACGGGACGTACGAGTGGCTCTGGCGCGCACCGCGTCCTGGCTGCTCGACGCGCCGGACCGCACACCGCGTCACCCTAAGCCCGCGATGCCCAGCGCGGCGCATGTGGTCCGGCACGGACAGGTCGTCACCGCGCCGCCTGTGCTGGCCGAGTACTCGGATTACGCCTCGCCCGCGCCCGCCTACGGCGCGGACCATCCCGCGTGGCCGCTGCCGACGCACTGACCGTCCCGTCGGCAGGCCGCGGAGATCGTCCGCGGCCTCTTGGCGGCGGGCTGAGCATGGCGACCGAGTCGGCACCGTGGCAGCGCTCCTAGATCTCCACCCCCGCCAGCGCGGTGACCGCCTGCGCCAGGCGGTCACCGTCCGGCAGGTTCGCCTCCGGAGCGATGGTCTGTAGCACGCCGAGCCCCTGGACGAGCACGAAGTACAGCTCGGCGATCGCCTCGGCCTGCTCTTCGTTCAGCTGCGGGTGCGCCTGCCGCAGCGCGTCGGCCATGTCCCGGTAGGCGCCGGGCAGGCTCTGGGCGAAGAACTCCTGCGACTCCGTCGAGCGCGCGACGCGCACCAGGTTCTCCATGCTCGCCAGCATGCTGTCGCGGTACTCGGTGAACACCGCGGGCATGCCGTTCCACATGGCGGCGAACGCCGCCAGGGGCGCCGAGCCGCTGCCCTCGCGAATCTTCGCCTCCATGTTGTCGCCGATCGCGGTGCCCAAAGCGTCGCTCAGCGCTTCGGTGATCAATTGGTCCTTGGAGCCGAAGTGGTAGCCGATCGCCGCCAGGCTCACACCGGCCGCCGAGGCGATGTCGCGGGCGGTCGCCTTGGCGACGCCTCGCTCGACGATGACTTTCCGTGCTCCCGCCAGCAGATCCTCGCGATTTCCCATACCCACAGGCTACAACGTCTTAGACAAACGTACTAGACGTATGTACTACCTGCTGCGACCGCCGAGCAATCGGCACCTCGGCGCGGCCCCGGCATCCAGGCTCGCTAGTCTCGTGCCGTGCGGCAGAAGATCATCCTGGACGTCGATACCGGCATCGACGACTCCCTGGCGCTGCTGTACCTGCTCGGCTCCCCCGAGGCCGAGATCGCCGGCATCGCCGCCACCGCGGGCAACGTTCCGGCGGCGCAGGTGGCGGCGAACAATCTCGCCTGGCTGGACGTCTGCCGCGCACCCGTGATCGAAGTGGCGCTCGGCGCGGCCGATCCCCTGGCGATCCCGCTGCGCACCACCGAGGACACGCACGGACCCCAGGGCATCGGATACGCCGAACTTCCCCCCTCGGCTCGCCGTCTCTCGCCGCGATCGGCCGCGCTGATGTGGGCCGAACTGGTGCGTGCCCATCCCGGCGAGATCGTCGGCCTCTGCACCGGGCCGCTGACCAATCTCGCCCTCGCCTTGCGGATCGAACCGGATCTGCCGCGGCTGCTGGATCGTCTGGTCATCATGGGCGGCGCGTTCAACCATCCGGGCAACACCACGCCCACCAACGAGTGGAATGTGCACGTCGACCCGGAGGCCGCCAAAGAGGTCTTCGACGCGTTCGCCGCGGCGCCCGCCGAGCGCAGGCCGATCGTCTGCGCGCTCGACATCACCGAGACGATCGAGATGCGACCCGAGCACCTGGTCCGTCTGGCCGAGCGGGCGAAAAGCTATCCGGTGGAGGTCGTCTCGCCGACCGACCCGCCCGAGGCCCGTTCGGCCGCGAGCAATCCGATCATCCGGCACGTCACCGATGCCGTGCGGTTCTACTTCGACTTCCATCACGGGTACGACCTGGGGTATCTGGCCCACATGCACGATCCGTTCGCGGCCGCGGTCGCGCTGGACCCGGCGCTGGCCCGCACCCGTCCGGCGACGGTGGACGTGGAACTCGCGGGCACCCTCACCCGCGCGACCACGGTCGCCGACTGGGCGGGCATGTGGGGGCGGGAACCCAACGCCGACATCGTGATCGGCACCGACCCCGAGCTGTTCTTCGAACGACTGATCGCCCGGGTCGGCGACCTCGCGCTGACGGTACACCCGCCCGCGGCGCAGGAGGTCCGATGACCGCCGCCGACGACGCGACCTACCTGTCCGCCTTCCGCACCGGGCTGGGCCTGCCCGGCATCATCGACGTGCACACCCATTTCATGCCCGATCAGGTGATGCGGAAGGTGTGGGCGTACTTCGACACGGTCGGGCCGCTGACCGGCCGCACCTGGCCGATCACCTACCGCGACGATGCCGAGGTCCGGTTGAAGACTCTGCGCGACTTCGGCGTGCGCGCGTTCACCGCGCTGGTGTACCCACACAAACCGGACATGGCGGCGTGGCTCAACGAATGGACCGCCGACTTCGCCGCCGGCACCCCGGATTGCCTGCACACCGCCACCTTCTTTCCCGAGCCGCGGGCGGCCGGTTACGTCGGCGAGGCGGTCGAGCGCGGCGCCCGCGTCTTCAAAGCGCACATCCAAGTCGGCGGCTACCACCCGGGCGACCCACTGCTGGACCCGGTGTGGGGCCTGCTGGAGGACGCGCGCATCCCCATCGTCATCCATTGCGGTTCCGGCCCCGCGCCCGGAACCCACACCGGCCCGGAGCCGATCGCCGGTGTGCTGCGGCGCTTTCCGCGCCTGCGGCTGATCATCGCGCACATGGGCACGCCCGAGTATTCCGAATTCCTCGACCTCGCAGGCGATTACGCGGAAGTGCGGCTGGACACCACGATGGTGTGGACCGATTTCTCCGAGGCCGACGCTCCGTTCCCGGCGCACGAGCACGGCAGGCTGCGCGCCTTCGCCGACCGCATCCTGTTCGGCAGCGACTTTCCCAATATCCCGCACTCCTACGGTCATTCGATCGAGGCGCTCGAACGGCTCGAACTCGGTGACGACTGGTTGCGTCAGGTCTGCTACCGCAACGCGGCGACGCTGTTCGGTATCGAGTGAGCGGGCGCGCTCGGGTATCGGACGTGATTTCGAAGTCGGTTCTGCTCGGTATCCGTCTGCTGGCGTGGGTTGCGGCTCTGGCCGCCGTCGCTGGGATCGCCCTGCACTTCAACGGGTCGTCGTCTCGAATACTGGTTCTGGCGGCGTCGGGCGCGCCTTATTTGATGGGTTCGGCCGTCCTGGGTGCGGTCGCCTTCGTCGCCATGCGGCACCGGATCGGCGCGGGAGTTGCGATCGTGGTCGTCGCGATCGCGACGTGGACGCAAGCGCCGCTGTATGTCGGCCACCCGGACGACACTGACGGGCACACCGTGACCGTGATGCAGGCCAATCTGCTGTTCGACGGAGCCGACCCCCGGGCGCTGGTCGATGAGGTGCGCGCACGGGGGGTCGCCGTGCTCACCGTCAACGAGCTCACTCCCACGGCGGTCGAGTATCTCGGCCGGGCAGGTCTCGATCAGGTGCTGCCGTACCGTTTCCTGTCGCCGGGAAGAACCGCGACGGGGACGGGAATCTGGAGCAGCCACCGCCTGTCGGAAACCGTGGAGTACGACGGCTTCGTGCTGAACCAGCTCTCGGCGACCGCCGAGATCCCGGGCGCAGGGCCGGTCACGGTGTACGCCTTCCACCCGGTTCCGCCGGTGTACGGGACGCGCGTCTGGGCCGACGAATTGTCCCGGCTGCGCGACATTCTCGACCGATCGCCCTCGAATCGACCGGCGATCGCCGGCGGCGACTTCAACGCGACCTACGATCACCGGCAGTTCCGTGCGATGCTCTCCGGGCGCTTCGGCGACGCCACCGAACAGGCGGGCGCCGGGCATCTGGTCACCTATCCGACCGACAAACGCTGGCCGCCCCTCGTCGGCATCGACCACATTCTCGTCGCAGACGGTCGCGCGGTCGCTGTGGAGACAGTAGACCTCCCGGGAGCCGACCACCGCGCGCTGGTGGCGCAGGTCCGCTTGCACGGAAAGCAGGGGTAAGCCACCCCGCGCCATCGGAGGTGGGCCGGATCCCGGGACCGTCGGGTGTCCGCCGCGCGAACGGTCGCACAGGCCTAGGTGATTCCGCAGTTCCGCATCGACCCGGCCACCCTCGCGATGCCGCACGACCGGCGGCTATGGCAGGTCAGCGTCCGTCGAACGCGCGCAGCAGTTCCTCGGCGGCGAGCGCGGCCGTCAGGGTGCCGTCGCGGACCTGTTTTTCCACCTGCGTCCGAATGGCTTTCACCTCCGGGTTGTCCGCGAGCCTGCGCAGCAACTGGTCGTGCACCATGGTCCAGGTCCAATCGACCTGCTGGCGACGCCGCTTCTCGGCGAACTCACCGGCGTCGGTGAGCACACGACGGTGTTCGAGCACCGTGTCCCAGAACCGGTCCAGACCGACGCCTTCCAGCCCGCTCATGGTCAGCACCGGCGGCCGCCACAGCGCGTCGTGCGGATGGATCAGGCGCAGCGCACCCGCGAGTTCCCGGGCGGCGGCCTTCGCCTCGATCTGATGTTTGCCGTCGGCCTTGTTCACCGCGACCAGATCGGCGAGTTCGAGCACGCCCTTCTTGATGCCTTGCAGCTGATCGCCGGTCCGGGCCAGGGTCAGGAAGCAGAAGACGTCGACCATGTTCGCGACCGTGACCTCCGACTGACCCACCCCGACCGTCTCGACCAGGATCACGTCGTAGCCCGCCGCCTCGAGCAGCGCGATGGTCTCCCGCGTCGCCTTGGCGACGCCGCCGAGTGTGCCCGCGGTGGGCGAAGGCCGGATGTAGGCGTCGCGTTCCACCGACAATCGCGCCATCCTGGTCTTGTCGCCCAGGATGGAGCCACCGGTCCGGGTCGAGGACGGGTCGACCGCGAGCACCGCGACCCGGTGGCCCTGCCCGATCAGATACATCCCGAGCGCGTCGATGAAGGTCGACTTGCCGACGCCCGGAACGCCCGTGATGCCGACGCGGTTGGAGGGCGCGCCCCCGGCGCCCGCCTCCGGCGCAACCTTCAGCAGCAGTTGCTGCGCCAGCGCCCGGTGATCGGCCCTGGTGGACTCCACCAACGTGATCGCCCGCGCCAGGGCGGCCCGCTCGTTGGCGCGGACCGCCGCGGCCAGGGCGTCGACGTCGATCGTGCGGCGCGCGGCCGCCTTCGGGGTGGCGCGCGCCGCGGAACCGGCTTCGCTCATTCCGTCGCGGCGGAATCCGTGGCGCCGCTGCCGAGTTCGTGACCGAGTTCGGCGCCGAGCTTCTTCAGCAGGTCGATCGCCGCGTCCGCGATCACCGTGCCGGGCGGGAAGATCGCCGCGGCGCCCGCCTGGTAGAGCTCCTCGAAGTCACCGGGCGGGATCACGCCGCCGACGATGACCATGATGTCGGGGCGTCCGACATCGGCCAGCGCCTGCCGCAGGGCGGGCACCAGCGTGAGGTGGCCCGCCGCCAGCGACGACACCCCGACGACGTGCACGTCGTTGTCGGCCGCCTGCTGCGCCACCTCTTCCGGGGTCTGGAACAGCGGGCCCACGTCGACGTCGAAGCCGAGGTCGGCGAAGGCCGTGGCGATCACCTTCTGTCCCCGGTCGTGGCCGTCCTGGCCCATCTTCGCGACGAGGATGCGCGGCCTGCGGCCCTCGACCTCGGCGAATTCCTCGACCAGCTCGCTCGCCTTGGTGATGTTGGTGACCTTTCCTGCCTCGTCGCGGTACACGCCGGAGAGCGTACGGATTTCGGCCTGGTGCCGTCCGTACACCTGCTCCAGCGCATCGGAGATCTCGCCGACGGTGGCCTTGGCCCTGGCCGCGTCGATCGCCAGCGCGAGCAGGTTGTTCGCCATGCCACCCTCGGAGGAGGCCGCGGCACGGGTCAATTCGGCCAGCGCCCGCCGCACGGCGTCGGGATCGCGCTCGGTCCGCAGCCGCCGCAGCTTCTCGATCTGCTCGGCGCGCACCCGCGAGTTCTCGACCTTGAGGACCTCGACCTGCTGGTCCTCTTCCACCTGGTACTTGTTGACGCCGATCACCGGCTGCTGGCCGGTGTCGATGCGCGCCTGGGTACGCGCGGCGGCCTCCTCGATACGCAGCTTCGGGATGCCCTCGCCGATCGCCTGCGCCATACCGCCGTGCGCCTCCACCTCCGCGATATGCGCGCGGGCGCGGTTGGCCAGCTGGTGGGTGAGCCACTCGACGTAGTACGAACCGCCCCACGGGTCGATCGGACGGGTGGTGTTGGACTCCTGCTGGATCAACAGCTGGGTGTTGCGGGCGATGCGGGCGGAGAAGTCCGTCGGCAGCGCCAGCGCCTCGTCGAGCGCGTTGGTGTGCAGCGACTGGGTGTGCCCCTGGGTGGCGGCCATCGCCTCGATGCAGGTGCGCGCGACGTTGTTGTAGGCGTCCTGCGCGGTGAGCGACCAGCCGGAGGTCTGCGAATGAGTACGCAGCGACAGCGATTTCGCGCTCTTCGGGTTGAACTTCGCGACCAGCTCGCTCCACAGCAGGCGCCCGGCGCGCAGCTTGGCGACCTCCATGAAGAAGTTCATGCCGATGGCCCAGAAAAACGACAGGCGCGGCGCGAACTTGTCGACCTCCATGCCCGCGTCGATGCCCGCGCGGATGTACTCGACACCGTCGGCGAGGGTGTAGGCCAGCTCCAGGTCGGCGGTCGCGCCCGCCTCCTGGATGTGGTAGCCGGAGATGGAGATCGAGTTGAACTTCGGCATCTTCGCGCTGGTGTAGGCGAAGATGTCGGAGATGATCCGCATCGAGGGCTTCGGCGGGTAGATGTAGGTGTTGCGGACCATGAACTCCTTCAGAATGTCGTTCTGAATGGTTCCGGCCAGCTGCTCGGGCGCGACACCCTGCTCCTCGGCGGCGACGACGTACAGCGCCAGGATCGGCAGCACGGCGCCGTTCATCGTCATCGAGACGCTGACCTGGTCCAGCGGGATGTGGTCGAACAGCTGGCGCATGTCCAGGATCGAGTCGATCGCGACGCCCGCCATGCCGACGTCACCTTGCACGCGCGGGTGATCGGAGTCGTAGCCGCGGTGGGTCGCCAGATCGAACGCGACCGACAGGCCTTTCTGGCCCGCCTGCAGATTGCGCCGGTAGAAGGCGTTCGAATCCGCGGCGGTGGAGAAGCCCGCGTACTGGCGGATGGTCCACGGCTGGTTGACGTACATCGTCGGGTACGGCCCGCGCACGAACGGCGCGACACCGGGCACGCTGTCGAGTGGATACCCTTCGGCGGCAACGGCGTCCCGGTCGGCCTTGGTGAACACCGGCGGCACATCGATGCCTTCGGGCGTCGACCACACCAGTTGCTCGGGTGCGTACCGGTTGGCCGCCGCTGCCGCGCGGACGTACTCGGTCACCTGCGCCGCGTCCACCCCGGCAGGCTCCGGCGCGCGCTCGGCCAGCGGCACATCGGCGAAACTGCCGATCACATGCTTGATCTCACGAGTAGTCATCAGGCTCCCACCTTCTCCAGCAGGCCGGACAGTGCGGCTACGGCGTCGATGCGCGCGGCGAGGAATCCGTCCGGGCGGCGCGCGTCGTCGAGGTCGGCGACGGCCTTCGCCGAACCCGCCAGCAGCACCGTTCCCACGCCGGCGGCACGCAATTGCTCCACCGCCGCACCGGCTTCGGATCCGTAGCGCGCATCCGACCCGCACAGGACCGCGATCGGCGCCCCGGCTTCGGTGGCCGCGGCGGCGATGCCGTCCACCGCGAGCGGCCCGGGGTTGATCGACTCGATGCCGCCGGAGGCCAGCAGGTTCGCGATGAAGGTGACCCGCACGTTGTGCTCCGCCACCGAACCGAGCGGCACCAGCAGCGCTTTCGGCCGCGCGCCGAGTTCGGCGAGGTAGGCGTCGGAGCGGTCGCGCAACTGCTCGAACGCGGCGCCGTAGCGAGCGACCCGGCCCGCCTGCCGCGCCGCCTCGGACAACGGCTGTTCGGCCAGGTTCGGGAATTCGTTCACGCCGGTGACGGCGGTCTTGCGGTGCGCGACATCGGCATCCCGGGCGTCCTTCGTCGCGGCGACGCGCTCGGCGAGCAGACCGGACTCCAGCGCGGCGAGGTAGCCACCGGCCGCCTCGATCTCCTGGAGGAACTCCCACGCCTTCGCCGCCAGCGCGGCGGTGAGGTCCTCGACGTACCAGGAGCCCGCACCCGGGTCGAGCACGTGGCCGAGATGCGATTCCTCGAGCAGCAGCAACTGGGTGTTGCGAGCCATCCGGTCGGCGAACGACTTCGAGACGCCCAGCTCACCGGGCGGCAGGGCGGAGTCGAACGGCAGCACCGTCACCGTGTCGGCCCCGCCGATGCCCGCGCCGAACGCGGCGAGGGTGGTGCGCAGCATGTTCACCCAGGGATCACGTCGGCTCATCATGGCGGCCGAAGTGACCGCGTGTTGCGGCGCGCCGCCGAAATCCGGGGCGCCGCAGACCTGCGCGACCCGCGCCCAGAGCTGCCTGCCGGCACGGAGCTTCGCGATGGTGGCGAACTGATCATCGGTGGCCGCGAACCGGAACTCCAACTGTTCCAGCGCGTCGGCGATGTCGACGCTCTCGGTCAGCGCCCGCAGATAGGCCAGGCCCGCGGCGACGGCCGCGCCCAGTTCCTGCGCGTCGGAGGAGCCCGCGTCGTGGAAGGCGGTGCCGTCCACGGTGATCGCGCGAACCGTTTCCGGCCGTCCGGCGGCCCGTCCGGCCAGCGCGACGGCCTCGGCGAGACCGGTATCGGGAAGGTCGGCGAAGCGGCTGGTCAAGGGTGCGGCGCCGAGGGAAACGCGGATGTCCTCGCGAGCGGGCGCGGCGTAGCCGTCGAGCACCGCGAACACCTGGTCCGCCGCGTCCGCGACGTCGCTGCCCGCGTCCAGCGTAAGGGGGGCCAATTCGAACAGCAGGCCGTTCAGCGCGGTCGGCAGCTCCGCCACCGGCACGCCACGCTCGCCGACGCCGAGCCAGATCGCGCTGATCCCGTTCTCCAGCGCGGCCAGGATCTCCCGGTTGGCCGCCGCGGCGTCGCGCTGGGCGAACTGCGCGCTGACGAACCAGCCGCGGTGTACATCCCGGGTGGCGTCGCGGCCGCGAACGAAGGGGAAAGTTCCCGGCAGGGGCTGTTCGGGCAACTCGTCGCGCCGGGTGTAGAGCGGGGCGACGGTCAGCCCGTCGTAGGTGGTCTCGTCGAGCAGCCGCTCCGGCTCCTCGGGAAGTTCGCCGACATCGACGCGGCGAGCCTTGGCCAGCACCCCGGCAACGCCCTTGCGCCACGCGGCGTATTCGGGCACCGGATCGGCCCCGGAATCTGAAGCAATCGGCATAGCTTGCTGTTCCTCTTCCTCAACACGGGCGCACCGGCAGTGTGCGCCCGATACCCTCACATTCGCCCAGCTCAGCGACTACTTCGGTTAACGGGCATTCGTCCCGCTCCTCTGATGCTAGCGGGCGGATTCCCAGCCGGTTGATCCTGCCCGCCACTACCAACCGGTAACCTGTCGCGGATGACCAGGCTGCTCCGGGACCCGCGTATCGTCGCGCTGATCGTCGGCGCGGTCGCGTTGTTCGGCGCGGCCCTGCTGGTTCCGCTGCCGTCGCCCCGCCAGGTGCAGGACTGGGCGACATCCGTCGGCCCCGTCTTTCCGCTGCTGTTCTTCCTGGTCCACGCCTTGGTGACGGTGGCGCCGATCCCACGCACCGTCTTCACCGTGAGCGCCGGACTGCTGTTCGGCCCGCTGCTGGGCATCACGCTGGCGGTGGGGGCGACGACCGTCAGCGCGGTACTGGCGATCCTGCTCGTGCGCGCGCTCGATCGCGATCAGGTGGCCGCCCGGCTCACCCACCCCGCGGTGCGCGCGATCGATGAACGTCTCGCACGCCGGGGCTGGCTGGCGGTGGGCTCGCTGCGGCTCATCGCGGCGGTGCCGTTCTCGGTGATCAACTATTGCTGCGGGTTGTCGTCGATCCGGTTCTGGCCCTACCTGATCGCCACGGTGCTCGGCGTACTGCCCGGCACCATCGGGACCGTCATCCTCGGTGACGCGCTCACCGGGGCGACCCATCCGGCGATGCTGGCGCTGTCCGGCGTCTGCCTCGCCGTCGGCCTGGGCGGTTTGGTCGTCGACGCGCGATGGAAGACAGAGTCACCTGCGCCGACGCCCGCCGCCGAGCCGGTCCCGGCCGCCGACTAGGCCCGCGCTCAGTCCGCCGCCAATTCCACCGGGACCGCGATCACGTCCACCATGGCCCCGTTGCGCAGCACGGTGACGGGCAGTTGCACGCCGATCGCCTCGGCGAACAACTGTCGCTGTATGCCCTGGGCGTCACGCACTTCCGACCGGGCCACGCTCAGCACCAGATCACCGCGGCGCAGCCCGGCCTGTTCGGCGGGGCCGCCGCGGACCACCTCGACGATGCGCACTCCGGCGGCCTGCCCGGTGCGCGCGGCGACCGGCTCGGGCAGCGGCGCGGGCACGCCGACCAAGCCGAGGTAGGCGCGCCGGACGCGTCCCTCGGCGTGCAGCGTGCCGATGATCCGGCGCGTCGTCGCGTTTATCGGGATGGCCAGGCCGAGCCCGATGCCCGCGACCGCGGTATTGATGCCGACCACCCGGCCCGCCGAATCCGACAGGGCGCCACCGGAATTACCGGGGTTCAGCGCGGCGTCGGTCTGGATCACGTCCTCGATCACCCGCCCGGCGCGGCGAGACGCCACCGGAACCGCGCGCCCGAGCGCGCTCACCACGCCCGCCGTCACCGAACCCGCCAGGCCGAGCGGGCTGCCGACCGCCACCACCAGCTGACCGACCACCAATCGGTCGGCGTCCCCGAGCGGCACCGCGCCCGGCGCACCATCGCGAGCGCGCAGCACGGCCAGATCCGACAGCGGATCAACCCCGACCACTTCGAACCGGGATTCCACTCCGTCGGCGAAGACCACCTCTCCCCCGCTCGCCACGCCGACGACGTGCGCATTCGTCAGCAGGAATCCGTCGTCGGTGAAGACCACCGCCGATCCGCTCCCCCGCCTGGTCCGCACACTGGCCACGTGCGGGGTCACCGACGCCGCCACCGCGATCACGGTGCGGGAGTAGGCATCCATCGCGGCGTTGTCCACGCCGACCACCACCCTGTTCGCCGGAACTGCACTCCTGACGTCCAGGATGCCCCCGTGGCGTGGACGACGCACCGTGTTCGCCGCAGGCGCAAACCGGACTGCGGCCTGCCGGGCGTGTCGCGGAATGGCCCGCGGGCTACGCCGAGGGCACCCGGTCGAGGAAGCCGTGCACACTCGTGATCCGGCCGTCGGCGCCGAGGGTGATCACGTCCGAGCCCGCGACCGGGGCGCTGCCATCGGCCGCCGAGACCAGCTCCCAGGAGAAGCGGGCGATGTCGTGGTGGCCGTCGACCTCGCCCACCCGGCGGAACTCGAAGCCGGGGAACTGCGCCTGCGCTCCTCCGATGGCCGCCGCCAGCTGGGCGTGCCCGCTCACCTCCGCGAGCGGATCGGTGTATCCACCGTCCTCGGTCCAAGCGGCCGCGACCGCCGCGGCCCTGACTTCCTCGTCGGTGGCATTCCACGCGGCGAAGTAACGATCGACCGCTTCGTCGTAGCGCGACATGATGAATCCTCCTGTGCGGTAATGGTTTACAGTCACCGATCCGAGGTTCTCCGATCGGCTGACCCCAACCTTGCCGTGCCGCGCGCCTCGCGTCGATTACGCGCGAGGTAATGATCGCCGGAAACGAAGCGGTCGCCACGTGGGCGGGGATTCAGCGCAGTAGGCCCTTCTTCCTCAGGTACGCCAAGGGGATCACAGCGGCCAGCAGCGCCAGCAGTGTGGTGACCAAAAAACCCAGCTGCCAGGAGATTTCGGAGATGCCGGTGAGATCCATGGCGTAGCAGCCCGCGATCAGCGTGGGCGGCAGGAAAGCCGCGGTGACGACGGTGCACGCCCTGACGACCTCGTTCTGACGCGCGCCCAGCCAGGTCGTCATGGACTGCTGGAGGTAGCGGGCCTTCTCTGATTCGACGCCCGCGAGCTCCTTCACCCCGTCGATGTCGGCGAGCAGGAGGCCGATGGAATCGTTCAGCTTCCCGTGGCCGGACCCGGCGTCGGCCATCAGGTGGCGCGCGGTGCGGGCCAGTTGCAGCTGGGTCTCGCGCGTTCGTGCGACGATGCGCGCGGTGGCGTCCAGCCGTGACATGGCCTCGCGCAGGTCAGCGATGTCGGTGCCGCTTCGATCATGGAGTTCGAGCGCCTGCTCGACCTCCTCGTGCATCGCCTCCAGCGCGTCACCGGCGTGGTGGAGCACCCGCTCCGACGCCTCGTTCAGCGCCCACAGCAGCGCGTACATCACCCCGTGTGCGGAGCCGGCGAGTTCCTGGCTGCGGCGCATTTTCGCGACCGCCTTGTCGAAGGGGACGAAATGCTCGGACGGCTGGAGCGTCACGAGGAATTCACCGCCCAAGGCGAAGACGATCGTCGCGTATTCGATCGTCTCGCCGCGCTGGTAGCAGGCGACCACCGGGAAATAGAGGAAGTTGTCGGACTCCCAGACCTGCCTGCGGGCGGCGGTGAAGTCGATCCCCAGCCGTTCCCGGAGCACGGCAGCGGTGTCGGCGTCATCGGCGGCGAGTGGAATCCAGTGTTGCTGGAGCACTTCGGTGTCGAAGTGGTCGGCGGTCACGGCGCTGAGAAAGGTCGTCATCGACTACCGCTGCCCGGGGAAGGAGCGCAGGAGCGAGGCCGCCTGCTGCGGACGCTCCGGTTTCCGTGACCGAGACGATGTTTGGGCTTTCTCGAGCAATGTGGCCATAGCGGGGACTCCAATACTTACTATCGTGCGGGGCTGGCACGCCCCTCCGGGACAGAGGACGCGCGCACGGGGCGGGCAGCGTCGAGCCACGACGAACCCGGTCGCGCCGTGGACAAAGGACCAGCGCATCGGCCGGACACTCACGCGCCGCCGTAACGCGTCGAAGAGCTGACGAATGTGGAATGCGATGCCGCGTAGGACGATCAGGGCGCCGTTGCCCGGCCGCCGATCGCGTACAGATCAACGACGCGGCGGCGCGACCCGTTTCTCGAGGGCGGCCCGGCTGTAGACGTCGATACTGTCAACCGGCATCTGCCGCTCACCTCGCTTCGTTGGTCGACCGGCGCACGAATTGCGCCATCCATCATTAGAAACCCGCCGATCGGGGTACGTCAATCAGTTGCGCAAGTATTCGACAACGCGCCACCCGGTGGAAATCCAACGGCCCGGATGACGGCCAGGACAGCGGTTTTCGGTCCTGCGGCGCACCGGCCGGTCGGTGGCGACCGTGCGGTTGCACAGCCGGACACGGCCGTGTCACCCTACCGACAGCTATGGAGGCGGACGTGACCGAGCACAGCGAGCCGCCGGGCCCCATCCCGGAAGAGCGATTACAAGACGCCGCAGCGGTTTTCGGCATGCTCGCGGCCACCGCGCGCCTGCAGATACTCTGGCTGCTCGCGCAAGGCGAGCGCGACGTCGGCAGCCTCGCCGCCGCCATCGGCCACTCCGTACCCGCCGTGAGCCAGCATCTGGCCAAACTCAAACTCGCCGGGCTGGTCCGCGCCCACAAAGACGGCAGGCGTCACGTCTACGCCATCGCCGACCCCGACATCGCCGACCTCGTCCGTCTGGCCTTCCGCCACCACCGCGCGCATCACGACTGACCCGGCGTCACTCCGAAACGTCCACCCCGTAGTGGCGAGCCAGCGTCGCGAGATCCGTCGGATACCCCTGCCCCACCGCACGCAACCGCCAGACGTCGCCGCGCAGGTACATCTCGGCCAGTACCAACGTGCGTTCTTCGGTGGCAGCGTCCAACGTCGCGCGCGTGACAACGCCGCGCTCGATCCCCGGCACCGCCTCGACCTCGATCGCGCCGACATCACCGAACGTGGCGTCCGCGCCCTCCAAGGCGGCGGCCGGCACGATCCGGCGGCAGAACGCAGGCACCCGATCCAGCCGTATCGTGACGGACTGTTCGTCGGGGCCGTCGGCCGTGAGCCGCACAGCGCGTGTCTCGGGCTGGTTGTAGTAGATCGTGGACGAAACTACCTGCCGCTGATCCGCCGGCGCGATCCGGCGGGCGTTACTCGTCCACCAGCCCGTTGCTGAAGTGGTCGCCCGTCCAACTCCAGCGCCCGAATCGGGCCGGTTCGGCGGCTCGCACCCCCGTGTCGCGGTTTCCGCGCAGCTGGCGGGCAGGTTCGCGTTCGCGCAGGACAGCGAACCGACGAGTAGCTTTTGCCCCACTTCCGGCGCCCCATCGCGGGCGCCCCCACCGAACCCGCCAGTAGGGTTGACCACGACGTTGCCAGGGCTAATGCTCTTGTTTGGCCGAACAGCTCGAAACCGGACATTCGAACGATCCTCATCGTCGTAGCGGCGAGTTGTGGCGGCGACGACGCCGGTGCGGACCTGCTCCGGTGTCCAGAACTCGAGGGGAGATTCGCGTGACCTACCGCCTGACCGATATCGATTGCGTGAGTGCGCGGGGGCACTCCGCGCTAGGGGGAACCCTGGCGATACAGGCGGTCTGGCGTTACGACCGTCCGGTCGACATGGCGGCGCTGGAGCGTTTCCACGAGGCACTGCGGCACGGCAGGCTGGGGAGAGCGGTCGCGCCCGCGATGATCCCGGCCGCCGGGGACCGGTGGACCACCCGCACCGAGTTCAGCCCGCTGGAGGTCGCGGAAGCGCCCATCCCTCCGGGCGATCTGGAAGCCTGGATCGCCGAGCAGGGGCATGCCGAGTTGCGCACCTTCGGCGGACCCGCGTGGCGGCTGGCGGCGACCCACCTCGACAACGGAGGAAGCGCGGTGTCGCTGCTGGTCTCGCACACCCTCGCGGACGGCCAGGCCTTCTGCGCGGCGGTCACGGACGCGGTCGCGGACAAGCGGCTCGAGTTGGCGTACCGCAGCGACGAATTCGGTCGGATGCGTCTGCTGGCCGGAGATCTTCGCGATGCCGCGCGGCGCGCCCGGTCGTTGCCGTCGGCTGCCGTTCTGGCGTTGCGGTTGGCCGTGACCGGGCGGGGCGGCAAGACCGGACCTACCGACGAGGACGCGCGGGACTTCCGCCTGCCGACGGTCACCACGACGGTCCCGGCGCAGCTCTGGCATGCGGCGGCACGCAGCCGGGGCGGCACCGGCACCACCTTGGCGGTGGCGATGATGGCGTCCATCGCCACCACGATCGGCCGCACCGACGACGAGGGCCGGGTTCGCATGATGATGCCGGTCAGCACCCGCACCGCCGATGATCTTCGCGCGAACGCGCTGACCTCCATCGCCTTCGAGGTGGATACGCGCGACGGCGAACCGGCCGACCTAGCTCCGCTGCGCGCGGTGATGAAGGAACAGCTCAGCGCGGCCACGGCCGGTGGACCGGATGTCCCACCGCTGGTCCCGGTCGCGGTGGCGCTGCCGCGCGGGCGCTACGCGGCGCTGGCCCGGCAAGCCGCCACCGACGCGATCTCGACGGTGTGTTCCAGCCTCGGCAAGCTCGACTCCGAGATCCTCCGCATCGACGGCCGCCCGGCCTCGGCGATGATGCTCGGACTGGTCAATCAGAGCCTGAACTCGCCGACCGTCGTGACAGAGCGCGGCGGCAATCTGTACGTCGCGCTGGTCGAAACCGGGGAAACGATCACGCTGCGGGTGATGGGTTTCCACCCGCCGACGCTCCTGGACGCCGAGCGGCTCACCGAACTGGTGCGCGCCGCGCTCGCGGAGTACGAGCTCTCGGCGACCTTCTGGTAGCGGCGGGGGTAGCCGGCCGGCTCAGCGGCTCCACGCGGTCACTTGTCACCGTGATGTGGCACGATCTGGTGAGTGACCAGCAGACCCGCCGCGACGCAGCACCTGCACGATCTCGCGCGGCTGCGCCGCGTCCGCGACCGCATCGACCGGGAGTACGCGCAGCCGCTGGACGTCGAGGCGCTCGCGCGCGACGCGCACATATCGGCCGGGCACCTCAGCCGCCAGTTCCGGCTCGCCTACGGCGAGTCGCCGTACGCCTATCTGATGACGCGGCGCATCGAACGCGCGATGTCGCTGCTGCGCCGCGGCGACCTCAGCGTCACCGAGGTCTGTTTCGCGGTCGGCTGTTCGTCGCTGGGCACCTTCAGCACGCGCTTCACCGAGCTGGTCGGCGTGCCGCCCAGCGTCTACCGGCGCGACGCCGCGCGCACGACGGCGGGGATTCCCTCGTGTGTCGCGAAACAGGTGACCAGACCGATCAGGAATCGAGAAGCGCCGGTTACCGAGCCGCAATTAGCCTGACTGCCATGGACATCACCATTCACGCGAGCTTCCTGCCGCACGACGATCCGGACGCGGCCCTCGCCTTCTACCGTGACCTTCTCGGCTTCGAGGTGCGCAACGACGTCGGCTACGAAGGGATGCGCTGGCTCACGGTCGGCCCCGTCGACCAGCCGGGCACGTCCATCGTTCTGCACCCTCCGGGTGCCGACCCGGGCATCACCGATGACGAGCGCCGCACCATCACCGAGATGATGGCCAAGGGCACCTATGGCGGCATCCTTCTGGCTACCAAAGACCTCGACAGCGCTTTCGAGCGACTGGTGGCCGGGGACGCGGAGATCGTCCAGGAGCCGACCGAGCAGCCGTACGGGGTCCGCGACTGCGCCGTCCGCGATCCCGCGGGCAATCTGATCCGCATCCAGCAACTGCGCTGAGCCGCCCGGCGCGGTCGCGACCCGCGCGATGGCCACCGTCACACCGAGCAGCACGTCATGCGTGACGAAGACGTCCGCGTGCCTGCGACTCGGTGGGCGGTGCGCCGGCTACGGAGCCGCCACCCACGCAGCCGCCTCACGACCGGCCCGTCCCGGTGACGGCCGCGACCCGCCGCTGGTCCGACGTCTCGGACCGGACGCATCGACAAACACTCAGACGGATCGGTCCACCTGGTTGAATCGAGCCAGGCGCCGCCGACCCGGGCCGCGCAGGCGGCCCCGCCCGACAAAGGGAGACACGATGAGCACGGCCACGACGACGGATACGCGGTCGCCCGCGCCGCACGCTGCCGACAGCCACGATCTGATCCGCGTGCACGGCGCGCGCGAGAACAACTTGAAGGATGTCAGCATCGAGATCCCGAAGCGACGGCTGACGGTGTTCACCGGCGTCTCCGGCTCGGGCAAGAGCTCCCTGGTGTTCAGCACCATCGCCGCGGAGTCGCAGCGGCTGATCAACGAGACCTACAGCGCCTTCGTCCAGGGCTTCATGCCGACGCTGGCCCGGCCCGATGTCGACGTGCTCGAAGGGCTGACCACCGCGATCATCGTCGACCAGCAACGCATGGGTTCGGACCCGCGCTCCACGGTCGGCACCGCGACCGATGCCAACGCCATGCTGCGCATCCTCTTCAGCCGGCTCGGGAAGCCGCACATCGGCTCGCCGCAGGCGTACTCCTTCAATGTCGCCTCGATCAGCGGAGCGGGCGCGGTCACGACCGAGCGCGCCGGGAAGACCGTGAAGGAGCGCCGCAGCTTCAGCATCACCGGCGGCATGTGCCCACGGTGCGAAGGCAGGGGCTCGGTGTCCGATATCGACCTCACGCAGCTCTACGACGATTCCAAGTCGCTCACCGAGGGCGCGTTCACCATTCCCGGCTGGAAGTCGGACAGCTTCTGGACGGTGCGGGTCTACGCGGAGTCGGGCTTCGTCGACCCGGACAAGCCGATCCGCAAGTACACCAAGAAGGAGATGCAGGACTTCCTGTACAAAGAGCCGACCAAGGTGAAGGTCGAGGGCGTCAACCTCACCTACGAGGGGCTGATCCCCAAGATCCAGAAGACGTTCCTGGCCAAGGACCGGGAGGCGATGCAGCCGCACATCCGCGCCTTCGTGGACCGGGCGGTCACCTTCACCACCTGTCCCGAGTGCGACGGCACCCGGCTGAGCGAGGCGGCTCGGTCGTCGAAGATCAAGGGGATCAGCATCGCCGACGCCTGCGCGATGCAAATCAGCGACCTGGCCGAATGGGTCGGCGGCCTGGACGAGCCGTCGGTGGCGCCGCTGCTGGCCGCGCTGCGGCACACCCTCGACTCGTTCGTGGAGATCGGGCTTGGCTACCTCTCGCTCGATCGGCCATCGGGCACGCTGTCGGGCGGTGAGGCCCAGCGCACCAAGATGATTCGCCACCTCGGCTCCTCGCTCACCGACGTCACCTACGTCTTCGACGAGCCGACCATCGGCCTGCACCCCCACGACATCCAGCGGATGAACGATCTACTGCTGCGGCTGCGCGACAAGGGCAACACGGTGCTCGTCGTGGAGCACAAGCCGGAGGCGATCGCGATCGCCGATCACGTCGTCGACCTCGGCCCCGGCGCCGGCGCGGCGGGCGGCACCGTCTGCTTCGAGGGCGGCATCGAAGGGCTGCGGGCCAGCGGAACGGTCACCGGCCGCCATTTCGACGACCGGGCGTCCCTCAAGGAGACGGTGCGCGAACCCACGGGCGCGCTGGAGATCCGTGGCGCGAAGGCGAACAACCTGCGTGACGTCGACGTCGACATTCCGCTCGGAGTTCTGGTCGCCGTCACCGGTGTGGCAGGGTCCGGCAAGAGCTCGCTGCTGCACGGGTCCATTCCCACGGGCGAGGGCGTGGTGTCGGTGGACCAGGCGCCCATCCGTGGCTCGCGGCGCAGCAACCCGGCGACCTACACCGGACTGCTCGACCCGATCCGCAAGGCGTTCGCGAAGGCCAACGGCGTGAAGCCGGCGCTGTTCAGCGCGAACTCCGAGGGAGCCTGCCCCACCTGCAACGGCGCGGGCGTCGTCTACACCGACCTGGCGATGATGGCGGGTGTGGCCATTCCCTGCGAGGAGTGCGAGGGCAAGCGGTACCAGGCATCGGTGCTGGAATATCACCTCGGCGGGCGGGACATCAGCGAGGTGCTCGCGATGTCGGTGCTCGAGGCCCAGGAGTTCTTCGGCGACGGTGCGGCGCGCACGCCGGCCGCGCACGCCATCCTCGGCAGGCTCGCCGACGTCGGGCTGGGCTACCTCAGCCTCGGCCAGCCGCTCACCACGCTGTCCGGCGGCGAGCGGCAGCGGCTCAAGCTGGCCACCCACATGGCCGACAAGGGCGGCGTCTACATCCTCGACGAGCCGACCACCGGCCTGCACCTCGCCGATGTCGAGCAGCTGCTGAGCCTGCTCGACCGGCTCGTCGACTCCGGCAAGTCGGTCATCGTCATCGAGCATCACCAGGCGGTCATGGCGCACGCCGACTGGATCGTCGACCTCGGCCCCGGCGCCGGACACGACGGCGGCCGGGTCGTCTTCGAGGGCACTCCCGCCGACCTCGTGGCCGCTCGCTCCACCCTCACCGGCAAGCACCTCGCGGACTACATCGGCGCCTGATCGAGGCCGTCGTGGCCACCGAGCGATTCGGTGGCCACCGAGCGATTCGGTGGCCACCGGCTGCCTGCGCTGCGACGATTGCTGCCTAGCGAAGGTGGTCCGACATCGCGGCGGCTCCGGCATCGCCGTTCACCACGACCGTCAACTCGCCGAACGACTCCCGTACCAGGCGCGGCAGTTCTTTCGTGTTCGCGTCGTCGTGCCAGCGCCGGAACGCCACCCGGAATACGGCGATGCCGGTCTCCCCGGCCAGGTTCGCCGCGGGCTCGGCGACACCGCGCTCACACAGCGCGCCCGTTATCGCCGCCGCCAACGAGGCGAGTTTGATGAGTTCACGCTCGCGCAGCTCGGCATTCGCGTCGATGACGGCTTGCCGCTGCCGGGAGAATTCCCGCCGCTCCTGTAACACCGCGCCGATGGCTTCCACGGCCGCCGCGGTCGCTTGGATCGGCGCGGCCGACTCCGGCGATTCCGCGACGGCGCGAATCAACACATCGTGCAGCGCCGTTCCACCGGGGAACAACACCTCCCGCTTGTCGGCGAAGTGCCGAAAGAACGTGCGCTCGGTCAGCCCGGCCCGCTTGGCGATCTCGGCCACGGTGGTCTGCTCGAACCCCCGTTCGGTGTAGAGCTCGAGCGCCGCCGACTCCAATCTGCCGCGCCCGTTCGGCTCCCATCGACCCATGTCCGAATTCTAGGTCATGACAGTTGCTGACATCGTTGCTACGCTGATGTCAGCGACTGACATCAGTCGGTCGGAATCCGCACAAAGGACTTCTCATGCGCGTTTTTGTCACCGGAGCCTCCGGGTGGATCGGCTCTGCCGTGGTTCCCGAACTGATCACCGCGGGTCACCAGGTCCTCGGGCTCGCACGCTCCGACACGTCGGCCGCCGCGCTCGCCGCCGCCGGAGCGCAGGTGCGGCGTGGCTCGCTCGATGACCTCGAGGTGCTGCGCGACGCCGCGGCCGATTCCGACGGCGTGATCCATCTGGCCTTCAAACACGACATCGCGTTCTCCGGAGACTTCGGGGGCGCGGCCGTAGCGGATCGCCGTGCGGTGGAGACGATCGCCGCGGCGCTCGACGGTTCGGATCGACCGTTCGCCATCGCCTCCGGCGTCATCGGGCAGGCCGCCGGCCCTGTGCTGACCGAGGAGGACGGATTCGGCCTGGAGCCGGGGACGACACCCGAGGGCCCGATGCTCCGGCTCGCCACCGCGGAATCGACGCTCGCGCTCGCCGACCGCGGGATCCGTTCCAGCGTACTGCGATTCGCCCCGACGGTGTACGGCGAAGGCGACAACGGGTTCATGGCGCGGCTGGTCACCATCGCCCGCGAAACGGGCGTGGCCGGGTACATCGGCGATGGGTCCAATCGGTGGCCCGCGGTACACCGGCTCGACGCGGCCAGACTGACGCGGCTGGCACTGGAACATGCCCCGGCGAGATCGATCCTGCACGCCGTGGCCGATGAGGGCGTCGCGACGCGAGACATCGCCGCGGCGATCGGGCGCAACCTCGGCGTGCCGGTCGCCTCGGTCTCACCTCAGGATGCGGACGCGCACTTCGGCTGGCTGGCCGCTTTCTACGCTATGGACCGCCCCACCTCGAGCGCGCTGACCCGGCAGCGGCTCGGGTGGCAGCCGACCCAGCCCGGGCTCATCGATGACCTCGACAAAGGCCACTACTTCCAGTAGCCGTAGTACCGCGACGGCGACCACGCTACTGAGCCGAGGCCGAGTGTGCGCGCGGTCGGGGCGAGGACGCCGTCACGGTGGCGCTGCCGGGAGTTTCAAGTCGGCGATCTCCGGGCGCCCGGCTTGCGAAGGTCGCTGGGTCGAGCTCACGCCGATCCTCGGCACGGCACTTGCCCTTGACCGAAGCGGCGACGGCGCATCGGACGTTCGAGACCCGTATGCGGTCGGGAAGCCAAGTCTGACCGGGTGATCCGCGCGACGGCGCACGCCCCCACACGGCCGAGGTCACCTTCACCGGTTGAAGTGCGCCGGTAAAGATGTTGTCGCGATTCCCTCGCCGCCGCGAAAGCTCCGGTTCCCACGGAAACGTCAGTTCCAGTTGTCGATCTTGACGTCGTAGGGATCCGGCGCGCCTTTCCCGGTTTCGATCAGCGACTTCAGACTCAGCAGAAAGACCGCCCACTTGGTGCTGCAGTGGTGCATGGATTCCACCGGTTCCTTCCAGCCCTGATGCTTGAACAGAACGATGGCGTAGTCGTCGGCCTGAGTGAGATCCCAATGCAGCTCCGTACCGACCCAGTCCTCGGGTCCATCGATCACTTCCCACCGCACGCGCCTGCCCGGATCGAGTTCGGTGACCCTCATGTCGAATCCCCCTGCGCCGAAGCGGAATTCGAGTACACCACCGACGTCACTGCCTTTGCCTCTGGTGTCGGTCGTCCACCAGCCTGCCAGCCCTTCGGTGGTGGTCAAGGCCGCGTAAACGTCGGCCACCGAGGATTTGATTCCTACCCTGTGCAGGATGTCCACCAATTCGTCCACTTCCTTCATGCCGATTGTCGTTGACTTCCACGAATTCACTGCTGGTCTTGACTGCGCTGAATCGCCTCGGCGATGCGCTTGATACGACGCAGCCTGGCGTCCCATGCCGCCCCCACCGAGGACAACTGAGCGACCGCACGGGCCAGTTGCGCCTCGTCCACCCGGTACCGCCGCTCCCGCCCGGCGGGTGTGGCGTGCACCAAGCCGACGCGGTCGAGCACGCCGAGATGTTTCGCGACCGCCTGCCGCGTGACGGGCAGTTGCTCACTGAGACTGGTGGCGGTGCCGCCGCCATCCGCGAGGAGCAGGTCGAGCATCCGCCGACGGGTCGGATCTCCGACCGCGGACCACAGGCCGTCGTCTACGGCGACGGTCACGGGGCCGACACCAGCCGGGCGATGTACTCCCCCAGCCGGGGAATGTAGGTGTCCCAGCCCCCGATGTGCTCGCGATACTGCTCCGCCGCCTTTGCGGCCTCCCAGCCCATCTCCCGGAATCCGGTCTCGGTGAGCCGGATCGTGGTACCCGCCCCCGACGGAACGAGTTCGAAGGTCACCAGCAGCGACCCGGCGGAGTCGTCGACCGCGCCGTCGGGATAGCACCAGCGGAACGAGAACACCCGGGGCGGCTCCACGTTCACCACGGTCATCGGGGCGACCTGCGCCCGGTCACCCCAGACGAACTCACCGACCGCGCCGGACGCCACGTCGAACTCGGCGTCGTCGGTCCACCATTCCGAGATGTGCTCCGGGCGGCTGACGACCTCGAAGACCACCTCGGGCGACGCGTCGACGTAAATCTCCCGTTCGATGCTGCCGTACTCCATACTCGCCACCCTTTCGTCATGCGCAACATTTGGTTGCACATTACGCTAACCCACCTTCGTCCCTCGCGCAACCATTGGTTGCATATTGCTCGAGACGCTCACCGACCGACGCTTGAATGCGACATCTGCGACATATGCGACATCGACGCGGCCCTGGCGGAATTCCGCGACCACGGCATCGATCGCGTCCGGATGGAGCACATCGCCCGCCGCGCAGGCCTGCATCGCGCCACCGTCTACCGGGCCTTTCCCAGCAAGGATCTGCTCGTCACCACGGCGCTGACCGTGTGGCTGCGGCGCGTGCTGTCCGGTATCACGACTGCCGTCGCCGACCACACCGACGTGCGCGACCGCGCCGCCGAAGGCTTCGCCATCGCCCTGCGCACGCTGCGCACCGACCCACTCACCAACCGCATCCTGCTCGCCGACGAAGGCGGCCAGCCCTTCGTCATCACCTACGGCGCAACACTTCTCGCCGCGGCACGCGCGTTCTTCGCCGAACAACTCCGCCGAGCCGACGACCTCGGCGACATCGATCCCGACGCATCCGCCGAGATCGCCGCGCGCCTGTCCCTCACCCTCCTGCTCGTCCCGGACAGCTATTTCTCCCTGGAGACCGACGAAGACGCCCGCCTCTTCGCCCGCCGCCACCTCATTCCCACCGCCATGCGATAGGCCGGACAGCCGATACGGCCACGCCGTACCCTGCATACGTCAACGCCTCACCGCCATCACCGTTTTCGCTCGGTGGCGGAGTCGCTCTGCGGCGTCGGCCCGGCACACTTCCCGGTGCATCCGATCACGCTGCCGATGACGACAACTCGCCATCCGCCGCTGTCCGTTGGATCACCCGACCTGGTCCGGGATCGCCGGACTGGGTGTCACCGTGCGGCCGTCGCCGGCGAGAGTGAAGGTGATCACGACCGGACCGCCGGAGGGACAGCAGTTCGCGTCGCGACCCTCCAGCCACCGGTACTGCACCCGCACATCGCGGTCGCCCGAACCGACCACCGTCGTGTAGGACGTCGCTTTCGCCGTCGCGGTGCCGAGATAGCCGTCGTGGTCGAAGAACAGCACGTGCCAAGGGGAACTCGCCGTTCCGCCGGGAGTCGCGGCCAGCACCCACAGCAGTTCTGGGCAAGCTCCCGCGGACGCGTCGGTGGCACTGTCGACGACGTACGGCGTGCCGCCCGGCGCCGGCCCCAGCGAGGTCATCGCGCGGGCGACCACGCTCGACCCGGGATCGACGCATCGCCCATTTCCGCTGGTAGCAGGAAGTTTCGCGGGTGCGGCCTCGGTGGTGGTGGCACCGCCGCGCGCGGGCGTTGCCCGAGTGGCCTCGACGGTGGACCGGCCGGGTTCGCTCGTTCCGGTCGCCGGCGCACCCGATTCGCCCTGACAACCCGCGACAGCCACGCTCACCGCGATCGCCGTCACCACCGCACCGATGATCGTCTTCATTCGCCTCCCTTTCGAATTCCCGACAACTGGAAGTCGGTATCGCACACACGCCGTTACATCCGCGATTTTCCGGGCATGTGTTCGGCATGATCACCATCTCTGCCCGGTCCCGGAGGCCACTTGCCCACGAATGCTGCGCGGCACCGCGTTCGGCGAGGTCTGCGCGGTGATCGGTAGTGTCGACCGGGTGAGTAGCTGGGTGCGCCGGAAGTTCCAAGGTATCGGACGAATCGATCGAGCGATCGGCGGCGCGGTCGCCGAACTGCCTGTTTCGATGGTCGACCGCGGGCTGCTGCGGATCACCAACAGCGCCGATTTCAGCGGGCTGTGGCTGTTCATCGCGACGCTGCTCGCCACCCGCCAGGGCGCACCTCGGCGAGCCGCGCTGCGCGGTGTCGTCTCCCTCGCCGGAGCCAGTCTCGTCGTCAACGTCGGCCTCAAGTCGCTCATCGCACGGCGCAGGCCGGCCGCCGAACTCCTGCCGGCGCACCGGCGACTCACTCCCGCCCCGACGTCCTCCTCGTTCCCTTCGGGACACAGCGCCTGCGCCGCGGCGTTCGCCACGGCCGTGGCCCTGGAAAGTCCGCGGACCGCACTGGTCGTCGCCCCGCTGGCCGCCACCGTGGCGTACTCGCGGGTGCACACCGGCGTGCACTGGAGCTCGGATGTGCTCGTCGGCGCGGCCGTCGGTTCCGGTGTCGCACTGGCCACACGGCGCTGGTGGCCGGTGCGTGAATCCGACGAGGCGCAAGCCCGCCCGGTCCGCGAGGTACCCACCCTGGTGGAGGGCAAAGGCCTTGTGGTCATGGTGAATCCGATCTCGGGCGATCCGAACTACGATCCCACCGACGACGTCGCGGCAGCGCTGCCCGCCGCCACCGTGCTGCGCACCCGACCCGATCTGGACTGTGCCGAACAACTCGAGCAGGCCATCGCCGAGCACGGTGAACCGGTGCTGGCGGTCGGCGTCGCCGGTGGTGACGGCACCGTGGCCGCCGTGGCCGCGGTCGCGTTGCGCCACGAGTTGCCCTTGGTCGTCATCCCCACCGGCACGCTCAACCACTTCGCCCGCGACCTCGGCGTCTACGACCTGCGCGAGGTGATCGATGCCACCGGCGTCGGCGAGGCGGTCGCGGTCGACATCGCGAGCGTCGAATGCGAGGACGAAACCGGTTCGCGCACCAGGCATCTGATCAACACGGCCAGCCTCGGCGCCTATCCGGATCTGGTGCAACTGCGCGAGAAGTGGCAGCCGCGCTGGGGTAAGTGGCCTGCCTTCGCCGCCGCGCTCGTGGTCACCCTGCGCCGGGCCGAGCCGATCGAGATCTGCCTGGACGGGCGCTGGCAGCGGGTGTGGTTCCTGTTCGTCGGCAACGGTCCCTATCACCCGCACGGCGCCGTGCCCGCTTTTCGCGGCCGGCTCGACGCGGGCCTGCTCGACGTGCGCTGGCTGCGCGCCGATCTGCGGTGGTCGCGCACCCGCGCCGTGCTGGCGCTGCTGCTGGCGGCGATCGGTCACAGCAAGGTCTACGGCGAGCGCCAGTTGCCCGAACTCTTCGTGCAGCTGCCCACTCCGGAGGCGCTGGCCACCGACGGTGAGGTGGTCGGCAAAGCCACCCGCCTGCGCTTCGCCATCGCGGGTCAGCTCGCGGCCTACCGCCGGGACGAATCCAATCCGCTCTGGGCCGACCGCAGTCGCCCCCACCACCGCCGAGCACCCTGGGTTCGCGACATCTTCCGGGCCCGCAAACCGTTTCAGCGACGAGCGGGCGAAGACTGAGCAACAGGTCGGCGGCTACTTCATGAAGCGCAGCGAGCCGAGGTCCGGCTCGAGCGCGCCGTCCTGGCCCAGGGACAGGAAATCCGCCTCGACCGCGGCCGGTTCCAGGACCCCGGCGCGCACCGCGTGGTACCGCACGACCGACCAGAGGAAGACATCGAGGTCGTCGAAACGGGTCTCTCCTTCGACGACTTCCTCCTCGTGGAACCAGATCGCGATCTGCCCGTTGGTGAGCACCACGTAGAGGTTGCCGCCGCCGTCCGCGCCGATCGAGTACACGTCCTCGTCGGTGAGCTCGGTCTCGTAGTCGGAATCCCGGATCCCGCAGTCGTTCCCGGCGAAGTGGAAACCGTAGGACCAAGAATGGATGTCCAGGAACTGCGGCATCCGCCCGGATCGCACCCGTCGATCGAAAGCCGCGAGCGCCGCCGCGTTCGAGGGCGCCAACCGTTCGAGGAAGGGTGCCACGGGCCGGGTCTCCTCCGGCACGGTGACCGGCGGCCGGTCGGCGAACCATCGCGCCAGGTCGGCGTCCAAGTCGCGCTCGACGTAACCGGCCAAGTCGTCACGGGTAACTGTCACCGTCGAATCCTAGAAGCCGCCGACGTCCTTCGCCGAGCCGCCGACTTCGGGCTACGAGACGTTTCCGCCCCACCTGGCGGTCCGGCAACGGGCAAGGCGCGGCACCCAGCGCACCTCGGGTTAAGCTGCTGCACCTATGGCACTCAGCGCGACACTGCACAACTTCGCCGTCCACTTGGCCGACGTCGATCGCGGCGTCTATCAGGAGTTGGAGTTGCGGGTGGCGCGTCACCCGTCGGAATCCGCGGAGTTCATGCTGACGCGCGTGCTGGCCTACTGCCTCGAGTACGAGGAGGGCATCGCCTTCAGTGACGGCGGGGTCTCCTCCACCGACGAGCCCGCGGTGCTGGTCCGCGACCTCACCGGGCGCGTCACCGGGTGGATCGAAGTCGGCGCACCGGACGCCCAGCGGCTGCACCGGGGCAGCAAACTGGCCGATCGCGTCGCCGTATACACCCATCGCGATCCGATCAAGGTGCTGTCGCAACTTACCGGCAAACGCATCCATCGCGCCGAAGCCATACCGCTGTACGGCTTCGACCGCGACTTCATCGATGCCGCCGTCGCCGCGGTCGAACGGCGCAACACCGTCACCCTGTCGGTCACCGAGCGCCTGCTGTATCTGGACCTCAACGGCACCGGCCTGAGCACCTCGGTCGACGAGCACCGGCTCCCGTAATCTTCGACCGAGTGCCGCCGGGCGAGCATGGCGGGATCGAGTCTCGCTACCGCAGCCGCCGCGACCCGCTCATCGGATCCGGCGTTCGCACTCCTCGAACTCGGTTCCCGTTTCGACGCAGTCGTAGAGGCCGCTCTGCCTGTCGCCGCTGGTGGGAGGCTCGCCGCACAGGATCCCGCAGCGCTCGTAGTTCGGGACGGCGGTGCCGTCGGGCCAGTGGCAGGCATCGCTGTCGCAGGTGTAGCCGCGTGTGTTGGGGTCGCGCGGGATCGGGTCTCGGCTGTAGGACCATACGAACGCGTCGGTGCCCCGCACCTGTGTGCAGTAGACGGTCCGCCCGTCGGCGAGGTGGCCGACCGCGCCGGGATCCTGGCAATAGTCGTTCAAGGTGACGGTCGAGCCGTCCGGCTCTCCGGCCGGCCCGCTACCGGACGGCAACGGTGCGGCCGCGGAGGTCGCGAACATCGCCGCCAGAAACGTCCCTCCGCCCACAACGCCCAGCAGAACTCGGCGCGCCACCCCCCGCTCACCTGGTCGAAACATGCTTCCCTCCCTTCTTCGAGGCCCAGCAGGCTACCGGACTCTACGCTCCTCCCCCGCTAGCCGCCGCACAAGTGGCACACCACCGAGACCCTTACACCTCGGCGCCGCTAGAACAGGAAATACCGCTGCGCCATGGGCAACTCGGTGGCGGGTTCTTCGCGCCAGACCTCGCCGTCTATGCGGACGGTGAAGGTGTCGGGCTCGACCTCGATGCGCGGCATGGCGTCGTTGTGCGGCAGGTCCGTCTTGGTCACGCCGCGCACGTTGCGGACCGGCACCAGTTTGCGCTGGACCCGCAACCGGTCGGCGAGACCGTCCTCGATCGCCTGCTCGGAGACGAAATGCAGCGAGGTGGCGGCGGCGGTCGCCGGGGCGGCGCCGAACATGGGACGCGGCAACACCGGCTGCGGGGTCGGGATGGAGGCGTTGGCGTCGCCCATCGCGGCCCAGGCGATCGCGCCACCCTTGAGCACGGCGTGTGGACGGACGCCGAAGAACGCGGGCTCCCAGAGCACCAGGTCGGCGAGCTTGCCGACTTCGACCGAGCCGATCTCGTGGTCCAGGCCGTGCGCGACGGCCGGGCAGATGGTGTATTTCGCGACGTAGCGCCGCACCCGGGCGTTGTCGGCCGCGCCGTCGCCCGGCAGGGCGCCGCGGCGGCGTTTCATGACGTGCGCGGTCTGCCAGGTGCGCAGCACGACCTCGCCGATGCGGCCCATGGCCTGCGAGTCGCTGCCGATCATCGAGATGGCGCCGAGATCGTGCAGCAGATCCTCCGCCGCGATGGTGGACGGGCGGATGCGGCTCTCGGCGAAGGCCAGATCCTCCGGGATCGACGCGCTCAGGTGGTGGCAGACCATGAGCATGTCCAAGTGCTCGTCGAGGGTGTTGACGGTGTGCGGACGCGTCGGGTTGGTCGAGCTGGGCAGCACGTTGGGGTGGGCGGCGACGGTGATGATGTCGGGCGCGTGCCCGCCGCCCGCGCCCTCGGTGTGGTAGGCGTGGATGCCGCGCCCGGCGATCGCCGCCAGGGTGTCCTCGACGAAACCCGCCTCGTTCAAGGTGTCCGAGTGCAGCGCCACCTGCACCCCCGCGGCGTCGGCCACGGTGAGGCAGGCATCGATCGCGGCGGGCGTGGAGCCCCAGTCCTCGTGCAGCTTGAATCCCGACGCCCCGCCGCGCAATTGCTCCCACATGGCCTCGGCGCTCACGGTGTTGCCCTTGCCGAGTAGCACGATGTTCAGCGGCCAGGCGTCGGTGGCCTCGAGCATGCGCGCGAGATGCCACGCCCCGGGCGTCACGGTTGTCGCCTTGCTGCCCTCCGCCGGACCGGTGCCCCCGCCGATGAGGGTGGTGATCCCGCCGCCGAGCGCCTCCTCCATCAGCTGCGGGCAGATGAAGTGCACGTGACAGTCGATCGCGCCCGCGGTGAGGATGCGGCCGTTGCCCGCGATGATCTCGGTGGACGGGCCCACGACCAGGTCCGGGTGGACGCCGGTCATGGTGTCGGGGTTGCCCGCCTTGCCGATCGCGCTGATCCGTCCGTCGCGAATACCGACGTCGGCCTTGATGATTCCCCAATGATCGATGATCACCACACCCGTGATCACCGTATCGGGAGCGCCCTCGGCGCGCGTCGCGCGGGACTGGCCCATGGATTCGCGCAGCACCTTGCCGCCGCCGAACACGGCCTCGTCGCCCGCGCGCCCCGGTCCCCCGCTGCGATCCTCGGTGATCTCGATCAGCAGATCGGTGTCGGCCAATCTGATCCGGTCGCCCGTCGTCGGCCCGAACAGTTCGGCGTACCGCGCCCGGCTCAGCTCACTCATCGCGTCCTACCTCCTGCGCTCGCGCACTCGGCCCCGCGCCGCGCCGGGCACACGTGCTAGTCATCCAGACGGCCCGGCGGGGTCAGGCTGATGCCGTGGACTTCGCGGGCGCCGCCCAGCGGCACGAGCCATACGCGTTGCCCGAGACCGGGTTCGAAGCGCACCGCGGTCCCGGCCGGGATATCGAGACGATGGCCGTGCGCGGCCGCCCGATCGAACTCCAGCGCCGCGTTGGCCTGCGGGAAGTGCACATGGCTGCCGACCTGCACCGGCCGATCACCGGTATTGATCACGTCCAGTTCGAGGCGCCGCGCACCGGCGTTCAGTTCGATGACGCCCTCGGCGCAGAAATACTCGCCGGGGATCACGCCGGGCCTCGGTCCGGCTCGAGGCCGCTCGGGTATCGCATACCGGCCGCCTAGCCGATCGGGTGGTGCACGGTGACGAGCTTGGTGCCGTCCGGGAAGGTCGCCTCGACCTGGACGTCGGGGATCATCTCCGGCACACCTTCCATCACGTCGTCGCGGGTGAGAACCGTCCGCCCCGAGGACATCAGTTCGGCGACGGTACGGCCGTCGCGCGCGCCTTCCAGCACGTGGTCGGTGATCAGCGCCACCGCTTCGGGATGGTTCAGCTTGAGCCCGCGCGCCTGCCTGCGCCGGGCCAGCTCGGCGGCGTAGCTGAGCAGCAGGCGCTCCTGCTCGTGCGGTGACAGTCGCATCCGGGCTCCTCACCGGTTCGCAGGGGCGGGTGACGGACATTCTGGCACGCCCGTTCCGCCCTCGCCGGAGGAGCGCTCAGGAACGGTGCGGCAGATTCTGCAATCGCACCTGACCGCGGGCCACGGCGCGTCCCTGCTCGTCGGTGATGACGACCTGCCACAGCTGCTGGAGCCTGCCGCGATGCAACGGCGTCGCTTCGCCGAACAGCGTGCCCTCGCGCACCGCGCGCAGGAAATCGGTGTTGTTGTTCACGCCGACCACCGTGCCCTGGTCGCCGAACCAGACGCCGCCCGCGATGCTGGCGAGCGTCTCGATGACCGTGCAGTACACGCCGCCGTTCTGTATGCCCGCGGGCTGGTAGAGGTGCGGCTTGACGACCCACTCGCCGCACACGCGGTCGGGGCCGAGCTCGGTGTAGCGCAGGCCGATCAGGTCGGCGAAGGTGCCTTCGCTGTAGGCGTTCATCTGCTCGGGCGTGACATGCGCCAGCGAGCCGACCTGCGGGGTTTCCTGCTGTGTCATGTATTCACTGTCGCACAGCGTCCGCTCCCCGCCCGCGCGGCCTCACCCGCCTGCCGGTGTGACCGCCGGACCGTTCGGACGCCGCTCGACGTTGCCGCGGGGCCGAAGCGGTCGTGAAACCGGCCGCCGAGCCTCAGGAGCCGGTCGGGCCCGTTCGGTGCCGCCGCCACAGGGCAGTCGTGCGTCAGGACACGCAGTCCCAGGTGCGGTCGTCGTCGAAGTTGCCGACCGCGCGTGATCCGGGGTATTTCTTCGAGCAGTACGCCTGCACATCCAGATCACCCACTTCTTTCTCCTGGGCCTGGTAGGCGGGATCCTTCGACACAGTCAGCTGCTCGGTCCATTCGGCGCAGTAGTAGCCGTACGGCGTCGCCTTGCCCCCGATGCCGGCGACCCTCTGATCGATGTGCCGGACGTAGACCGTCTGCCGGTGGTATTGATCCTTGCACGCCTCCGTGAGATCGACGCGATGCCGTGATTCGGCGGCCGCGCTCGGCGCCGACACAACCACTCCGATACCGATCGCTCCGGCGAAAGCCGCGATCGACAAGCAGCTGATGATCCGATGGATGCTGTTCCCTGTCATGAGCCGTCTCCCGATTCAGCGAGGTCATGTGCTGGAGTCGGCGCTTCTCGACATCTGCCGCTCGTCCCCGCCGCCACCCGGCGTGAATTCACACAACGTAGCCGGGAGTTTCGACGGCGCACAGTCATTCGAATCGACGACAGAAGTCCTCGGCTGCCACCACTGCGCCACGACCGGCTCACGCCGCTTCTCGCCCTCACCCGCCCGCCAGCGTGACCGTCCGGCCGTTCAGCGGCTGAGTCGGCCGGTTGCTGTGCGCGAACAACGTCCGGTACCGGTCGACGTCGTCCTGGGTCACCGTGACCGGACTGCCGAGCACCGTCCACGAGACACCCTCGCTGCACGGCGGCGTGGTGAGCGAACCCTGATAGCGGTATTGGTCGGTGGCGACAGGCAGCATGGAGCGCAGGTCGATGGGGCCCGGCACGACGGTGTCGGCGTCCACCGCCCGCGGCGCGACCGAGAGGATCGGCGCGAACGCCGATGGTCCCGGCGCCGCGCGCAGCAGCACGCCGAGTACGGCCACCCCGCCCGCCGCGCTCTTGTGCACGAAGTGTGCTTCCATCGTGGCGCCCACGCCGTCCACGGTGTGCTCGCTCGGCAGGTGGAAATGGAATTGCGTGAGTTCGAACGGCACGCCGTCGACCACGATGCGATTTCCGTTGCCCGCGGGGAGATTCGCCTGCACGGTGTGCCCGGTGTTGCGCAGCGTCACCGCGGGTGTCGAGTGGTAGTCGACGGTGGTGTGCTCGTGCGGCTCGAGCCGGGCGTGACCGGGCAGGTCGACGGGTGACTGCTGATGGCCGCTTTTGCAGGTGACGAAGTCCCGGTCCAGGTCGGCCCAGTGGTCGGGACCCTCGGCGTCGTAGTCCCAGTGCGGCGCGGCGTGCGGGGAGGATCCGCTCGACAGCTGCTGCTCGCCGGAGCCGCAAGCGGGAATCACGAGTACCGCGACGGCGGCCAGCACCGCTGCGATGGGACGGGACGGTGTGTTGGTGGGCAAGCTGACAACCCCTCGAACTTCCGGAGAGCCACCGTGAACCCGGCGAGAGGGCAAGCGGGCATCATCGACGGCTCGGAGCCGGCGCGCGACGCTGCGCACCGATGATCGCGACACGGCACCGGGCCGAATCCACGGCGCGGCGGTGACCCACCGAGGACGACCGGGCGACGAATACCCTTGCTGTGCAGCGGGTTCTACGTTCGTGTCGGCGTCAGACTAGATCCGGGACGGGGCGGCACGCCAGAGCGGGCGACGTAGTTCACAGGAAGACAGAGCGGCGGGCCCCACCGGAAGTGGAGCCCGCCGCGGCAAGGGATCGGGGGTCACCGCAGCCCTCGGGACTCGCACGCGATCCATACGCCGCGTTCGATTATAGGTCAGGCTTACCTAACTAAGCAAGGCCCGGTCCGCCGCACGGGGAGCCCGCGCTCGGCCATCGCCGCCAGCAGTCCCTGCCCACGCCGGGCACCGGTGACGGAATCGGTCCGCGCGAGATCGGGGACGTAAGTCGAAGTACCCGCAACCGATTCACCGACGAGAGACCAGAACCGCCGGGCACTCAAACCGGAGCAGCGGGTCATGCTCTGTTGGACGACGGTCAGCGCGGACGCGCAGCGATGCGCGAGCCAGACGTACATCGCTTCCGCGCACGGCAGCGTGACCACACCCGGGCCGCCCGCCAGCGGGTCACCGTCGATCACGCGAATCGTGGTGTCCGACAGACCCGCCCAGTCGATTCCGCCATCGTTGTCGGTATGGACCCAGAGGTTCTCCAGCCCTGGATCCCACGCCCGACCCTCCGCGACGAGCAATGCGACCACTCGGCCGGCGATCGCGTGGATCAGGGCCGTGGCAACCACTTCCGCCGCGATGTCGGCGCTGATCATCTCCGCCGCGTGCCGCCGGTACATGAGTTCGACGCGCCCTTCGCGCACGCCGTCCGCCAGCTGCCACCAGCGCCGTTTCCCCTGTTCGGCGATCGCGGCCACGGCATAGACCCGCGGATGCTCCGGTTGAAGCGCGCGAAGCCGGGCACCGGCGCGTCCGAACGCCGTCGTCGAGCGATGTGGCGTGGTGATGAGCTCGGTCATCGAACCTCCTCGGGGATCGGCTCCGTCGCGCGGCGCGGCGGACACTCGGCCATGCCCGTCTGTAGCGAAAGATAGGTTAGGCTTACCAGACCTAGCAACCGTATCGCTGACTTCAGGAGCAGCTCGTCGCCGTGACCTCCCTTGCCACCGTGAGGCGGCGACGTCTTTCCGGACTTCTCGTCTCGACCGTTCTGCTACTGCTCGCCGTGCTCGCCGGCGTCGCGATCGGCGCACGCTCGCTCGCGCCGGGGACCGTGTACGACGCCGTGCACCACGCACTCACCTGCCCCGGCGGGCCCTTCGCCTGCGCAGCCGGTTCCACCGAGGAGCAGATCGTGCGCGGCCTGCGTCTGCCCCGGACCGCGCTGGCGCTGGTCTGTGGGTCGGCCCTGGGTATCGCGGGTGCGCTCATCCAGGGCTACACCCGCAATCCGCTCGCCGACGCCGGATTGCTCGGACTCAACGCCGGCGCGGCGTTTCTCGCCGCACTGAGCACGTATCTGTTCGCCTTCAGCGCACCGGAGCAATACATCTGGTTCGCCTTCGCCGGAGCGCTGATCGCCGGCGTGGTGGTGTTCGCGGCCTCGTCGGTGGGTGGCGGCACGGCGAGCCCGCTGAGCCTGGTGCTCGGGGGCGCCGCGGTCACCGCGTTCCTGCAGGCGATGACGAACGCCGTCGTGCTGTTCGACTCGTCCGCGCTGGACACCTACCGGTTCTGGGTGATCGGCACGGTCGCGGGCCGCGACGCCACGGTGTTCTGGCAGGTGCTGCCGTTCCTGGCGGCGGGCATGCTGCTGGCGGTGCTGGCAGCGCCGGGACTGAACGTCCTGGGCCTGGGCGACGACGTCGCGCGCGGACTCGGTGTGCACGTCGGCCGCAGCCGCGCGCTCGGGCTCGCGTCGGTCGTGCTGCTGACGGGCGCGGCGACGGCGGCGGTCGGTCCGATCGCCTTCCTCGGCCTGGCCGTCCCGCACCTGGCACGCGCGGTCACCGGGCCGGACAATCGCTGGCTGATCCCCTATTCCGGGCTGTTCGGCGCGTTGCTGCTGCTGAGCGCCGACGTGGCGGGCCGTCTGGTGGCCCGGCCGGGCGAGCTGGAGGTCGGGGTGATGCTGGCCGTGGTCGGCGTGCCGTTCTTCCTCGCATTCGTGCGTCGGCGAAAGCTGGTGAATCTGTGACGATCTCGCCGCGAACCACGAGCGCGCGTCCCGCACTGCGCGTCGGCCCGGTGTCGGCGGTGCTGCGACCGCGGATGATGCTGATCGTCGCGGTCCTGATCGCGCTGGCGCTCGGACTCTTCTGCCTGGACATCGCGGTGGGCGAATCCCATCTGCCGCTCGGGCGCGTGCTGGACGTGCTCACCGGCGGCGGCACCAGAGCACAGCGGTTCATCGTGCTCGAATCGCGGCTGCCGCGCGCGCTCACCGCGCTCGTGGTGGGGCTCGCGCTCGGGCTCGCGGGCGCGATCACCCAGTCCATCCTGCACAATCCGCTGGCCGCGCCGGACATGCTCGGCATCACCTCGGGCGCGAGCCTGGGCGCTGTCGCCGTGCTGGTCGGCACCGGCGGCGCGAGCACCGGACTGGCCGCTTCGGTCGGTGCGCCACTGGCCGCGCTCGCCGGCGGTCTGCTCACCGCCGTCGCCATCTACCTGCTCGCGTGGGGCCGCACCGCCACCGGCGGGTACGGCGCCACCGGGCTGCGGCTGGTGCTGATCGGCGTCGGGGTGAACGCCCTGCTGACAGCGGGGATCAGCTGGCTGCTCACCCGCGCCAGCCTGGGGGACGCCCAGCGCGCGCAGCTGTGGCTGAACGGATCGCTGAACGCGGCCGACTCGGCGCACCTGGCGCCCGCCGCGATCGCCGCGGGGGTCGCCGCCGTCGTCGCGCTCGCTTCCGCCCGCACCCTCGCCGCGTTGCGCCTCGGCTCCGACACCACGCGCGCACTGGGAGTGCGCATCCAGACCCAGCAGGCCATCCTGATCGGGGCTGCCGTGGTGGCCGCCTCGGTGGCGACCGCCGCCGTCGGGCCGGTCGGCTTCGTCGCCCTCGCCGCGCCGCAGATCGCACGACGCCTGCTGCGCACCCCGGGCGAGCCGCTCGTCGGCTCCGCCGTCGTCGGCGCCATCCTGGTGGTCGGCGCGGATGCCGCCGCGCGCACGCTGTTTCCGGTCGAGCTGCCCGTCGGCGTCGTGACCGCGGCATTCGGCGGACCATTCCTGCTGTACCTGCTCGTGCGTATGAACCGGAAGGCGACGCTGTCATGACGATCGCGGACATCACCACCCCCGACGCCACGGGGCGGGCGAGCGCTCCGGGGCACCGGCTCGGCGCCGAGCAGGTCACTCTCGGGTACGGCGACCGGGTGATCGTCGACGGGCTGAGCCTGACCATCACCCCCGGGGTGGTCACGACCGTCATCGGACCCAACGGTTGCGGAAAGTCCACCCTGCTGCGTTCGCTGGGCCGTCTGCTGCGCCCCCGAGAAGGCCGAGTCGTCTTGGACGGCAAGGCCATTTCGACGATGAAGACCAAGGACGTGGCTCGCGTCGTCGGCATGCTGCCGCAGTCGCCGGTCGCGCCGGAAGGACTCACCGTCGCCGATCTGGTCGCCCGCGGGCGCCACCCGCACCAGTCCTGGTTCCGGCAATGGTCGGGGACGGACGAAACCGAGGTGACGACCGCGCTGGCACAAACCGGGATCGCGGACCTCGCCGACCGCGCGCTCGACGAGTTGTCCGGCGGGCAGCGCCAACGCGCCTGGATCTCGATGGCGCTGGCCCAGGGCACCGACATCCTGCTGCTCGACGAGCCGACCACGTATCTGGATCTGGCGCACTCCATCGAGGTGCTCGATCTGGTGGACCGGTTGCACGCCGATCTCGGGCGCACCGTCGTCATGGTGCTGCACGATCTCAATCTCGCGATCCGCTACAGCGACCAGCTGGTCGTCATGCGCGACGGGCGCGTGGTCGCCGCGGGAGCACCGGGCGAGGTGATATCGGTCGAGCTGCTGGGCGCGGTGTTCGATCTGGACGCGACGGTGCTGGAGGACCCGGTGTCGGGCCGCCCGATGATCGTGCCGATCGGGACGCGGCATGTACGCGGAAAGGTCGGCGGACCGGCCGATACGGGCGCCGAATCGGCGCCCTATGAGAAATGACACACCAGCTATTTCACGGTTACGACACCCTGTAGTACGCATCGGCGTCGTTGAGTACCTAAAATTGTGGGATGGCAGGTCTTGGTGAACTCGAGAAAGCGGTCATGGACCAGTTGTGGTCGGCCGACGAACCACAAACGGTCCGGCAGGTGCACGAGGCGCTCGCCGCACGCCGCGAGCTCGCGTACACCACGGTGATGACCGTGCTGCAACGCCTCGCGAAGAAGAACCTCGTGGTGCAGCGGCGCGACGACCGCGCGCACCGGTACGCGCCCGTGCACACCCGGGACGAACTCGTGGCCAGTCTGATGGTCGACGCTCTACAGCAGGCCGACGCGGCGGGCAGCCGCGCCGCCGCGCTGGTGCACTTCGTAGAGCAGGTCGGCAAGGACGAGGCTGCCGCCTTGCGCGAAGCACTCGCTAAGCTCGAAGCTACCGAGGACGAGGACTCGGCGCCGCCGCCGCAGTAGACTCCTCGGGCGCCCTGGCCCCACAACGCAGTGAGCTGAGTCGATGAACGCAACCGCGCCGGTCTTCGCCGGACTCGCATTGCTTCTCGCGGGGCCTGCCCCGGCCTTGCTCAGCCGGGCGACCTGGACATACCGGACGCCCCGCGCCGCGCTGGTGCTCTGGCAGGCCATCGCGCTCGCCGCCGTGCTCAGCGCCTTCGGCTCCGGGCTGGCCATCGCCGCCGAGCTGCTCGTGCCCGGCCCCGACGGCCGCCCGACCACGGCGCCGACCCGGGAGATCGACGCGCTCGGCCTGCCGCTGTGGCTGGCCTACGTGTTCGTCTTCGCGCTCACCCTGCTGGTCGGCGCCCGGCTGATCTACGCGGTCGTCCGGGTCGGCGTGCACACCCGCAGGCGGCGGGCGCGCCACCGCATGCTCGTGGATCTGCTCGACCAGAGCGGTCCGCACCGGCGCGCGGCCGACATCCGGGTGCTGGCCGCGACCGAGCCCATCGCCTACTGCCTGCCCGGTCTGCGCCAGCGCGTCGTGCTCAGCGAGGGCACCCTGACCAATCTGGCCGACGCCGAGGTCACCGCCATCGTCAGCCACGAACGCTCGCATCTGCGGGCCAGGCACGATCTCGTGCTGGAGGCGTTCACGGCGGTGCACGAGGCGTTCCCGAGAGTGGTGCGCAGCAAGGCCGCGCTCGGCTCGGTCAAACTGCTCATCGAACTGCTCGCCGACGACTCCGCGGTCAAGGTCACCGGTCCGAAGCCGCTGGCCCGCGCCCTCGTCGCGTGCGCGAAATCCACCGCGCCGCAAGGCGCGCTCGCCGCAGGCGGCCCGACCACGCTCATCCGCATCCAGCGACTCAGCGAGCGGATCGGTGACATCCGCATCGCCACGGCCGCCTACCTCGGCTCGGCCGCAATACTGGTGGTGCCGACCCAGGCCGTGGCCGTACCCTGGCTCGTGGAACTGAGCCGCCTGTTCCACAGCTGACTCCCCGGCACGTATCCTGGAAACTCGGCCCGCCTCTGGTCGGCCGCACCCTCTCGTTCCACCCGGCGCGCGTCATAGCCCGCGCCCAGCGCGGTGAACCGCATCGCGCACCGCTCTTCACCCCACCGAACAGCGCGTTCCGCTGGAATGCGCCGTGCGACGAAAGGCACATCCACCTCGTGACCCCCTCGACCACCGTCGCCGCGGCGCCCACCGCGACCTTCGCGGAACTGGGCCTGCCCGCCGTGCTCATACAGGCACTGCGACGCGACGGCATCGAGACGCCGTTCCCGATCCAGGCCGCCACGGCGCCGGACGTCCTGGCAGGCAAGGACGTACTCGGCCGCGGGCCGACCGGTTCCGGAAAGACCTTGGCCTTCGGCCTCCCGATGCTCACCCGCTTGATGGGCGCTTCGGCCAAGCCGGGCCGCCCACGCGGACTCGTGCTGGTGCCGACCCGCGAACTGGCCGCGCAGATCGAGCGAGCGCTCGACGAACCGGCGCTCGCGCTCGGCCTGCGGGTGGCCTCGGTGGTGGGCGGCGCCCCGATCAAGCGTCAGGCCGACCGGCTCGCCCGCGGCGTCGATCTGCTCATCGCCACGCCGGGGCGACTCGCCGACCTCATCGCGCAAGGGTCCGCCGACCTGTCCGAGGTGCTGATCACCACCCTGGACGAGGCCGACCACATGGCCGACATGGGCTTCCTGCCGCAGGTGACCAAGCTGCTCGACCGCACGCCGCGCGACGGCCAGCGCCTGCTGTTCTCCGCCACGCTGGACGGCGAGGTGGACAAACTGGTCAAGCGCTACCTGCGCGCCCCGGTCACACACTCCACCGCGCCGCCGTCGGCGGCGGTCAGCACGATGTCGCATCATCTGCTGTACGTCGGTGACAAAGTGGCCAAACGGACGGTCGCCACCGAGATCGCCGCCCGCGACGGGCTGACCATCATGTTCGTCCGCACCAAGCACGGCGCCGACCGGCTCGCCAAGCAACTGCGCGGCGCGGGCATCCCGGCGGGTGTGCTGCACGGCGGTAAGGCGCAGAACAACCGCACCCGCACTCTCGCCGCGTTCGCCGACGGTTCGGTGCCGGTACTGGTCACCACCGACGTCGCGGCGCGCGGCATCCACGTTGACGGGATCTCCCTGGTCGTGCACGTCGATCCCCCGCCGGAGCCGAAGGCTTACCTGCACCGGGCCGGGCGCACCGCCCGCGCGGGCGAGGACGGTGTGGTCGTCACGCTGGTGATGGACGAAGAGCGCCGCGATGTCGAGACGATGGCCCGCAAGGCGGGCGTCGAGGTCGACGGGGTCGCGGTCCGGCCCGGCGACCGCACGCTGATCGAGATCACCGGCGCCCGCAGGCCATCCGGTATTCCGATCGCGGCGGCGGCCGCGCCCGTGACCGCCCCTGCCGCGGCCTCCGCGAAACCCGCTCGGCGCAAGCCGGGCAGGCGCGGTGAGCAGACGGCGGCCGGTGGCCGTGGCGCCGGTGCGGCGAAGCAATCCGGGAGCCGGTCGGCCGCGGGGACGGGGCGTGGCGGGGAAGCGGTCGCCGCGCCCGCGCGCCGCCGAGGCACCGCGAAGGTCACCGCGAGCAACCCCGTGGGGCGCGGCGCGGGCTCGGCCAAGGGCACTGCCACCCGCAATTCCGGCGCGACAAGCGGGTTCTCCGGCCGCACCGCGGCTTCCGCGTCCGGCGACACGGCGGGCCGCACGCGGCGACGCGCCGTGCGAGCCCAGCAGTCTCCCGCGAGAGGCAATCGCACAGCAAACTAGTCGGGTGTCGACTCATCCGGCAGCCGCCGTTCTCTGCGCCCTGCTCGCCGCACTGCTGTTCGCGGTGGCCGCGGTCGCGCAGCAGAGCGCGGCGTCCGAGGTGCCGGAGAGCGAGTCCCTGGTCCGCTCGCTGCTGCGCACTCCCCGCTGGTGGGGCGGCGTCGTCGGCGACGCGGGCGGATACGCCATGCAGGTCGCCGCGCTCGCCTTGGGCGCGGTCCTGCTGGTGCAGCCGATCCTGGTGAGCGCGCTGGTGTTCGCGCTGCCGCTGTCGGCCCGGCTGAACGACCGTCGCGTGGCGCCGCGCACGTGGGCGACCGCGCTCGCGCTGACCGCCGCGCTGGCCTGCTTCGTGCTCGTCGGCGATCCGACCGAGGGAAATATCAATGCGCCGCTACGACACTGGGTCCTGCCGCTGGGCCTTCTGGTCGGCCTGATCGCCGCCGCTACAGCCGCTGGGATCGCCGCGCGCAGGCCCACGTGGCGCGCGCTGCTGCTCGGCGCCGCGAGCGGCTCGCTCTACGGGCTGGCCGCCGCACTCACCGACTACGTCACCGGCCTGTTCGAACACGGTCTCGCGGACGTGCTCGGCGGCTGGCAGACCTGGGCGCTGATCGCGGCCGGTGTCACCGGCGTCTATCTGCAGCAGCGCGCCTATCAAGTCGGGCCGCTGACCGCTTCGCTGCCCGCCGTCTCGGTCGCCGAGCCGCTGGCCGCCGCGTTCATCGGCATCGCCGTGCTCGACGAGCGGTTGCGCGCGGACACCGCCGGACTGCTGGTCACCGCGGGCGCGGTGCTCGTCATGGTGGCCACCACCATCGCGCTGTCCCGCTCCGAAGCCACCGCCTGAAGCCGTGGCCGGAGGATCGGCCCGCGCGAAGACCCCGGCCGTGGTCCGGGAACATGCCACGCCACGAGCCGGGCCATCGCTACGAAGCGGCCGCGTCCTGCCCCGTCCGATACCACTCCCCGGCGTTCGCCCGAGATCCCCGGGAAATGCGGCAGCACCTCCGGGAGAACGGCGCGCTGCGGTCGGCGCACGGATATCATCGGTCGAGTGCGCTTTCTCCCCGGTCATCAGCCGCCGTACGACCTGACCTACGACGACATCTTCCTCGTCCCGAACCGGACGGACGTCGCGTCGCGCTTCGATGTCGATCTCTCGACGTCCGACGGGTCGGGCACCACCATCCCCATCGTCGTGGCCAACATGACGGCGGTCGCCGGGCGCAGAATGGCCGAGACGGTGGCCCGGCGCGGCGGTATCGTCGTGCTTCCGCAGGACCTGCCGATCACCGCGGCCGCCGACACCATCGCGTTCGTCAAGAGCCGCTCGCTCACCGCCGACACCCCCGTCACCCTCGACCCCGACCGCTCGGTCTCCGAGGCGGTCGCCCTGATGCACAAGCGTGCGCACGGCGCGGTCGTGATGGTCGACGGCGGACGGCCGGTCGGCGTGGTGACCGAGGCCGCCTGCGCCGACGTCGACCGCTTCGCCCGGCTCCGTGAGGTCGCGGCCACCGATTTCGTGCGGGCCCCCGCGAGCACCACCCCGCGCGACCTGTTCGACCTGCTGCACGCCGAGCACGCCGATTTCGCCGTGCTCACCGCCGAGGACGGCACCCTGGCCGGGGTGCTGACCCGCACCGGCGCCCTGCGCGCGGGCATCTACCAGCCCGCCGTCGACGCCGCGGGCAGGCTGCGCGTCGCGGCCGCGGTAGGCATCAACGGCGATGTGGCCGCGAAGGCCAAGTCCCTCGTGGATTCGGGCGCCGACCTGCTCGTCATCGACACCGCACACGGCCACCAGGCCAAGATGCTCGAAACGCTCTCCGCCGTGCGCGATCTCGGGCTCGGCGTCCCGCTGGCGGCGGGCAACGTCGTCTCCGCCGAGGGCACTCGGGATCTCGCGGAGGCGGGCGCGGACATCGTCAAGGTCGGTGTCGGGCCCGGCGCCATGTGCACCACCCGGATGATGACCGGCGTCGGCCGCCCGCAGTTCTCCGCGGTGGCCGAATGCTCTACCGCCGCCCGGGAACTCGGCGTGCACGTCTGGGCCGACGGCGGCGTGCGCCATCCCCGCGACGTGGCGCTCGCGCTGGCCGCGGGGGCGTCCAACGTGATGATCGGCTCCTGGTTCGCAGGCACCTACGAATCTCCCGGTGACCTGCGCGTCGATCGCGACGGCAACGCGTACAAGGAGAGCTTCGGCATGGCCTCCAAGCGGGCCGTCGCCGCCCGCACCGCCTCCGACAGCGAATTCGACCGGGCGCGTAAGGCGTTGTTCGAAGAAGGCATCTCCAGTTCCCGGATGCGGCTGGACCCCGAGCGCCCCGGCGTCGAGGACCTCCTCGATCACATCTGCTCGGGCGTGCGCAGCGCGTGCACCTACGCGGGCGCGCGAACGCTCACCGAATTCCACGACAAGGCCGTACTCGGCGTGCAGTCCGCCGCCGGGTTCGCCGAAGGCCGCCCGCTGCCCGGCGGTTGGTGAGCGCCGACACGCGCATCGCACCGGTACCGGCCCACGCCGCTTCGCGCGTGGGCCGGTAGCATGGTGGTTGCCGGACACCGGCACCACGACACATTCGCGAAAGGATCCAGTTGTCACCCGCGTCCGAGGGCGCCGCACAGGAGGGCTCCTCTACCGAGCCGGGTGACCGACCCGGCGTCCTCCTCCCCGCAGTAGTCCCATTCCGCCCAGGCCGTCTCGCAGCACCGTGCAGGTGGTGCTGACGATGTCCATCGCGCTCACCGCGCTCAGCCTGATCGGGTTCATCGCACTCACCGCGGGCACGGCCCTGTTCGTCGCCGCGGAATTCTCCCTCACCGCGCTCGAGCGCAGCACCGTCGAGGCGCACGCCCGCACCGGCGACGTCCGCGCCCGCATGGTCCGCAAGGCGCATCGCACTCTGTCGTTCCAGCTGTCGGGCGCCCAGCTCGGGATCACCATCACCACGCTGATCACCGGGTACATCGCCGAGCCGGTGCTGGCCAGGCTGCTGAATCCGCTGTTCACCGCCGCCGGGCTGAGCGAAGCCGCCGCGAGCGGTATCGCCCTGACGCTGGCGCTGATCCTGGCCACCTCGCTGTCGATGATCTACGGCGAGCTGGTGCCCAAGAACATCGCCATCGCCAAGTCACTGGGCACCGCCCGCGTCACGGCCGGACCGATGATCGCCTTCTCGGTGGTGTTCAAGTGGATGATCCATTTCCTCAACGGCACCGCCAACTGGGTCGTCCGCAGGCTCGGCGTCGAACCCGCCGAGGAGTTGCGGTCGGCCCGCTCACCGCAGGAACTCGGCTCCCTGGTGCGCACCTCCGCGCTGCGCGGCGCGCTCGACCAGCCCACCGCCCAGGTGATGGACCGTTCCCTGCAGTTCGGCGAGCGCAGCGCGGAGGAACTGATGACCCCCCGGGTGAAGATCGAAGCACTGGACAAGGACGACACCATCGCCGACCTGATCGACGCGGCGGGCCGCACCGGCTACTCGCGCTTTCCGGTGATCGACGGCGACCTCGACAACACCCTCGGCTTCGTGCACGTCAAGCAGGCCTTCACCCGTCCGGTGCACGCGCGCAGGACGATCCCCCTGTACCGGCTCGCCCAGCCGGTCCCGATCGTGCCGGCCAGCTTGGACGGCGATGAGGTGCTCGAACGCGTCCGCGCCGACGGCATGCAGGTCGCCCTCGTCGTGGACGAGTACGGCGGCACCGCGGGCATGGTCACCATGGAGGACATCATCGAGGAGATCCTCGGCGACGTCCGCGACGAGCACGACGAGGAGGAGCGCGACGTGCGGCGCGTCTCCGACGGCTGGGACTGCTCGGGCCTGCTGCGGATCGACGAGGTTTCCCGGGCCACCGGATACGACGCCCCCGAGGGCGAGTACGAGACGCTGGGCGGCCTCGTGCTGACCAGGCTCGGCCGCATCCCGGTGACGGGTGACGAGGTCGTGTTGCCGAATCCTCGCTCGCAGCAGTGGACGACGGCCGACAGCCCCGACGCGGGCGGCTGGATCGCGCGGGTGGAGCGCATGGACGGACGGCGCATCGACCGGGTCCGGCTGATCCCGGTCGACGCCGACGCCCTCGCGACCAAGGAGCACAGCCATGGGTGACCTGCTCGGCGTCCTGCTCACCGTGGTGCTGCTGGGTGGCAACGCCTTCTTCGTCGCGGCCGAGTTCGCGCTCATCTCCGCCCGCCGCGACCGATTGGAAGCGCTCGCCGCGCAGGGCAAGCGTAACGCGAACACCGTCATCCGGGCGGGCGAGAACCTCTCGATGATGCTCGCGGCCGCGCAGCTGGGCATCACCATCTGCTCGATCCTGCTCGGCCGCGTCGGCGAACCCGCCGTCGCCCACCTGCTCGAAGGCCCGTTCGAGCTGCTCGGCCTGCCCGGCCAGCTGCTGCACCCGGTGGCGTTCGCCCTCGCGCTGACCATCGTGGTCATCCTGCACATCCTGTTCGGCGAGATGATCCCGAAGAACATCGCGCTGGCCGGACCGGAACGCAGCGCGCTGTTGCTGGTGCCGCTGCACTTGATGTGGCTGCGGCTGGCCCGCCCGCTCATCGCGCTGTACAACCTTGCCGCCAATCTGTCGCTGCGCCTGCTGCGGATCGAGCCGAAGGACGAACTCGAGGCCACCGTCTCGACGGTCGAACTGGCCGAGATGATCGGTGAGTCCCGCTCCGAGGGGCTGCTCGACGAGGAAGAGCACCGTCGTCTCACCCAGGCCCTCGGCACCAGCGATCGCGTGGTCGCCGACGTGATGGTGCCTCGGGACGCGACCCGATCGATCCCGCTGCGCGGTAACGGGACCACGCTCGGGGACATCGAGTCCGCCGTCGCCGAGACCGGCTTCTCCCGCTTCCCGGTGCGGGCGAACGACGGCTCACTGGTCGGGTACCTGCACGTCAAGGATGTGCTGGACAAGGTCGCCGACGAGAGCGCCGGTCCGGGGACGCCGATCCCGCGCACCGACATCCGCCCGCTGCCGACGGTCGGCATGAAGACCACGCTCTACGAGGCGCTCGCCCGGCTGCGCCGCACCAACAGTCATCTCGGCCGCGTGGTCGACGACCGGGGCAACACCACCGGGATCGTCGCCCTGGAGGACTTGGTCGAGGAGTTCGTCGGCACCGTCCGAGACGGAACGCACCGGGTGGGCGAATGACGATCGGCATCACCAGCTCGCGCGAGGTGCGGTGAGCATGCGGGTGTTGTCCGGTGCGCGGTGGCGGGCGTCCGCCGCCGCGCACCGGGCCCGGCTGGACGATCTGGTCGGGCCCTATCTCGAGCGGCGGGCACAAGGGTCATCGCACCCGGTGATCGACTTCTTGTTCACCTACTACGGACATAAACCCGCCCAATTACGGCGCTGGCATCCGGGATACGGCATCGGCCTGGCGGATGCCGCCGAGTACGACGGCGCCCGTGGGTATCACCGTGCCGACGAAGCGACCGACTCGACTACCGGCGATCCCGCCGGGCGGAGCGTCTACACGGCCGATCCCGCCTACCTGGTCAAACGAAGGGACACCGTCGCGTTCGTCGCGAAACTGCTGCGCGCCACCGCGTCCCGCCCCGCCCAGCTGTCCTGTTTCGGCCTGCACGAATGGGCCATGGTGTATCGGACCGACGATATCCGCCACCAGAAGGTGCCGCTGCGGCTCGGGCGCGCGGGCACCGACGCGGTGGTCGACTCGATGTCGCTGCGGTGCACGCATTTCGACGCCTACCGCTTCTTCACACCGGACGCCGTCGGCCGCAATGCCGAGCCGCTCACCCGCGACGACCAGATCCACCGCGAACAGCCGGGCTGTCTGCACGCGAACATGGACCTGTACAAGTGGGGGTTCAAGCTGGTCCCGCTGATCCCTTCGGAGTTGTTGCTGGATTGCTTCGAGTCGGCTTGCGCCGCACGCGAACTCGACATGCGCGCCAGTCCCTACGACCTGTCCGGGTTCGGCTACGACCCGGTGCGCGTCGAGACGCCCGCCGGACGAGCCGAGTACGTCCGCGCCCAGTCCGCGTTGGCCGAACGCGCCGCCGAACTGCGCCGAACCTTTCTGAGCGTCTGCGACGAACTGCTGGCATCCGACGCTGTCGCAGACGAGTACTCGGAATCGATCCACCCACGCTGACGCCGCCGCGGCCCAACGGAAAATTCCCGGATCCGTGCGGATTCGACGAAACCCTCCTCGGAAGTTACCGCGGATTACTACCATTCAGTCAGTTCAGTGCTGACTGTCCCAGTCACTCTGGTAGCCAAACTCGACGACGAAGTTGGGGGGTCGCGACGATGCGCCCACTGGCCAGGCTGTGCCGTGCCAAATCGCTCGCTCTGCTCACCATAGGCATGGTCACGGCCGTGCTGCTGCCCGCGAGCGCCGCGGCCGATCCGCCCTCGGAGATCCGGAACGCCGTCCAGGAGTTCCTCGACGTCGGGCGCACCTCGGTGCCCCGCGCCGACTGCGGACCGGGCGCCGCACCCGAGAACGGCCTGCAAGGCGACGTCACCGCCGCCGACCGCGACAGTGGGCGCAGCACGCAGGGCTACCGGTGCAATATCTCCTTCGTCGGCGGCTACGCGGGCCGTGGCGCGGGCATCACCTCCACCAGCTTCGAACACTGCGCCTATCTGGGCTCGTTCTTTCCCGGTGACCTGATCGGCGAGGCGCGCGGCGTCCAGGTGCTCGACGTGTCCGATCCGGCGCATCCGCGCCCGACCATGACGCTGACCGAGCCCGCCATGCTCGCGGGCACCTGGGAGAGCCTCAAGGTCAACACCGAGCGCAAACTGCTGGTCGGCACGGGTGTGCCGGTCGGTGAGGGCGTGGGCTACCTGTCGGTCTACGACGTCTCCGATTGCGCGCATCCGCGACTGCTCAATCCCGGCCCTGGGACGAATCTGCTGATGCCGCTGCCGATCACCACGCACGAAGGCGGCTTCTCCCCCGACGGCAACACGTATTGGGCCTCGGGAATCGCGCCCGGATTCGTCAGCGCCGTCGACCTGACCGATCCGGCGAACCCGCACGTCGTCTGGCAGGGGCTGACCGGCATCGAGGCGCACGGCTTCGGCATCAGCCCCGACGGCAACCGGATGTATATCTCCGCGCTCGGCGGCTTCACCGTCCTCGACATCAGCGCGGTGCAGCGCCGCGACCCGAACCCGCAGGTGCACCACCTCGGCCGGACGTTCTGGACGGACGGCTGGGCGACCCAGCACAGTGTCCCGGTCAGCTACGACGGCAAGCCCTACCTCTACACCGTGGACGAGGGCGGTTCCGGCGGCGTCAAACTCATCGACATCTCCGACGAGACCGCGCCCGAGGTGGTCGGCAAGATCAAGCTCGAGATCAACCTGCCCCAGCACCTCGACAGCAATATCGGCTCCTCCATGGGCGGTTCCGCCTTCGCCTACGAATCGCATTACTGCGCCGCGGACCGGCAGGCGAACCCGACCGCGCTGGCCTGCGGGTGGATCTCCTCGGGCATCCGGGTCTTCGAGATCCGCGATCCCTACGCCATCCGCGAGATCGCCTACTACAACCCGCCCGCCCGCACCGGGCAGAACCTGAGCCTGTGGAACTCGCCGCACGCGCTCGCCTCGATCATCGGCGTTCCGCTGATGAGCGCGCCGTCGGCGCTGCGCGCGGTGCTGGAGGGAGAGTTCGATCCGCGGGATGCCACCACCGCGCGCACCGGCAGGCTCGCCTTCGGCGACGTGTCCACCGACTGGTGTCTCTCGCCGCCGGAATGGCGCGGCACGCAACTCTACGTCGCGTGCTCGGACAACGGTTTCATGGTGCTGCAACTGGACGACGAGGTGTATTCGCCACCGCCGGACCAGCGCTCGATCGTCGGGTCGTAGCGATGCGGCACTGGACGCGCGTCGCGGCCCTGGCGTCGGCGGCCTTCGCGCTGCTCGTGCTCGGCGCCGCGCTGCGCCCCGCGATCTTTCCGGAAGGTCGGTCCGCGACACCGATTCTCACCGACGTGGAGATCGGCTTCGTCCAGGACATGACCACCCATCACCAGCAAGCGCTGCTCATGGTGCAGCGGCTGGATCGCTCGGTCGATCCGGCGATCGCCCGGCTGGCCGAGCAGCTCGACCGCACCCAGCGCCTGGAGATCGGCACCATGCTCGGCTGGCTGCGCCTGGCGGACGCGGCCCCCGGCTCAGCTCATCCGATGGCGTGGATGCACAGCGCGGACGCGTCGGCGCATCGGCATCCGTCTGCGCACAGCGCCGCCGCCCCGCCCATGCCGGGGATGGCGAGCACGGCGGAATTGGACACCTTGGCGTCGGCGCGTAGCCGCGACGCGGAAATCCTGTTCCTGCAGTTGATGCTTCGCCATCACCAGGGCGGCATCGCGATGGCCGAGGCCGCCGACGGTCTGCTGCGCTCCGGGCCGGTCAAGGAGATCGCCCGGTCCATGATCCACGGTCAGGGTCAGGAAGCGGGGGTGATGGGCATGCTGCTCGCCCAGCGCGGGGCTCCGGCACCGCCGTGACCATCGGTCACGACGCCACATGCAACCCGAAACCGGTCGCCCCCCGCGCCTCACGCCCCGGCTCGAGACGCAGGCTCCGGTCGTAGTCGCCCCCGGCTTGCGCGCGGTACCCGATCGGCTCCACCCGCGCCAGCGCCGACATCCGCTGTTGTAAACCGTGCGCGACGTCGTCGAAACGTTCGGACCCGAGCCGGATCGTGTCGTGCACCAGGAACGGCGGCAGCACGTCCATGCCGGTGTAGTACAGGATGCCGTGGTGGATCGGGAACAGCAGATCCTCGACCGGGCCGTTGATCCCGCGATCGGAATACGACGGCTGCTTGCCGCCGATCGAGACCACGAGCATCGCACGCCGCCCCGCCAGGACGCCCGCCCCGTACCTCGGCACCGCCTTGCCCCCGGCTCCGTAGGCGAAACCGCAGGTGAGAACCCGGTCCACCCACCCCTTCATGATCGCGGGCATGCCGAACCACCAGAGCGGAAAATGCAGGACGACGGCGTCGGCCCACAGCAGTTTCTCCTGCTCGGCGCGGATGTCGGGGCTCAGCGTCCCGTCGCGGTATGCCACGCCCGAGGCCAGCATGAAGTTGGGCTCTTCGACCCCGCCGAAATCGTCGGTGTCGGCGGCCGCCTTCCACCCCATCGCGTAGAGGTCGGTAACCCGCACGTCGTGCCCGTCCGCCCGCAATTGCCGCACGGCCACGTCTTTGAGCGCACCGGTGAGTGAATCCGGCTTCGGGTGCGCGTACACGATCAGTACGTTCATTCCGGCTTTCGTCACATCCCGGCGCAACAGCGTTCGGAACAGCGGATATTCCGCCATCCCCTCGACCTGCGCGGACGCGCGGCGGCAGACGGACTGCCGCGATGGCGTGGAATGTCCCGGCGGGAAGGACGTCGAGCAAATGCGCACAGGTCCCGCGCACACGGTTTCGACCAGGGGGCGAGGCACCCGGTCGGCCTCGCGAGTTCCCCCATCAGCACGGTTGCGAGCGGGCCAGATCGACGGCGTGTGCCCGGATCACGCGGCGCGCTGGAACGGCTGGCTCGTGGGTGATCGGCGAGATCATCCTCGCCGGCGGCGTGACAGGTTGCCCGGAGACCGTCCGGCGACGCCGGGACGGTATGGTCGGCTGAGCCGGGTCATGATCGTCGGCCGGGAGAGGTTGGGCAGCGGATGATTCGGACGGATACGTTCACGGTGCCAGGTCACGTGCGTGGCTATCCGGGAGTGGCGTTCGGCGGGTACGTGGCGGGCCTGCTCGCCGCGGCGAGCGGCGCCGCGCAGGTGCGCGTCGACTTCCGGCGCGCAGTTTCCGTGAATTCCCCGGTTGTGCTGGCCGCCGACGGCTCGTCGCTCACCGATCGGGAGGGCACGGTGCTCGCCGAGGCGTCCGAGTCGATGGTTACGGTGACGCCGCGGCCCGCGCCCGCTTGGGCGGAAGCACGGGCGGCGACCGCGACCGCCGACGTGCTGCGCAAGATGAGTCACTGCTACGGCTGCGGAGCCGCTTGCGCACCCGGCCGAGGCTTGCGCCTGTCGCCCTGGGCGATGCCCACGCACGACATGGTCGTCGCCGCCTGGACACCCGATCCCCTGCTCGGCGGGCCCGACGGCTTTCTTTCCACCGAGAACGTCTGGGCCGCTTTGGATTGCCCCGGCGGCTGGGCCGCGATGGCCTTGCGTGATCTACGCCCGGGCGCGGTCACGGCCGCCCTCACCGCCACGCAGTTCGAACCGGTCCGCGCCGGTGACCCCTACCTCTCCTACGGCTGGCCGATCTCCGCGAACGGCCGGAAACACACGGTCGGCGTGGCATTGGCCCGCGCCGACGGCACGCTCTGCGCCCTCGCCGAAGCCCTCTGGATCGAGCCCCGCCGGCCGCTGCCGTTCGAATGGTGATCCACCCCACCCGGACCTGTCGGCGGCTATCGGTAACGTCCGCGCCATGCCCTCGTCGGTACACGAAGTCCTCATCGAATTGGTCCGCCGCAGACCAACTTTGGTCGCCGAACTGCTGACTTCCGCACTCGGCCTATCACTTCCCGAGTTCGATCACGCCCGCGTCGACTCCGGCGACCTACCGGACATCGAGCCGACCGAGTATCGCGCGGACCTGGTCGTCACCCTCACCGACGCCGATGTCCCGGTTCTCGGGATCGTCGTGGAGGTGCAACTGCAGCGCGACGACGACAAGGCCTGGAGCTGGCCGGTCTACCTGACGACCTTGCGTGCTCGCCTGCGCTGCCTCGTCCTGCTCGTCGTCGTGTGCCCGAACGAACGTGCCGCGGGGCACTGCCGCCGCCCGATCACGGTCGCTCCCGGGTTCACCCTGTCGCCGATGGTCCTCAGCCCGGCCAACGTGCCGGTGGTCAGCGACACCCACACCGCGCTCGAGCGCCCCGACCTGGCCGCCCTGTCCGCCATCGCCCACCGCAACGACCCCGAACGCGACTCGATTCTCACCGCCCTCGCCGCGACAGCACACGACTCCGCGGACGGACAAAGGTACATTGACCTGGTACTGGCCGCACTGCCGAAAGCAGCGGCCCGGCACTTCCTGGAGATGCTGATGACGACCGACACGTCCCCGTACTACAGCCAGTACTTCAAGCAGCTGTACGCCGACGGCAAGACCGAGGGCAAAGCGGAAGGAGAAGCCAAGGCGCTGCTGACCGTGCTCGCCACCCGCGGATTTCACGTCCCTGAGGCCTTGGCCGCCGAAATCAACGGTTGCACCGACGATGCCCGTCTCACCACATGGATCACTCGCGCCGTCACCGCCGACACCTTGGAAGCGATCTTCGACGATCTCGCCATTTGACGGATTGGGAGACGCCCGGCAATTCGGACTCCCGAAACGCCGCAAGCACCGATCATGCGCGCCTCACAGAGTAGATCACCCGTGCCGCGACGGCGAGCGCGCTCGAGGAGATCTTCGGCGAGCGGGCTCAGTGAGTGTCGACGAAGCGGTACCACTGGCCGTCGAAAGCGGAGTACTCGATGCCGTTGGTGGCCGGCGGGCCGAGGTGCGGTGGGGTGGCCGGGTCGCGGAAGAAAGCGAAGCCTTCCGAATCCGAGTCGCCCGCCTGGGTGTAGAACAGGCAGCCGCCGTCACGCGGCGTGACGAAGGTGATGGTGTAGACACCGAGGCGGGTGCGCTGGCCGGGGTGGGCACAGTCGACGGCTTGGTCTTCGAGGATGCCGCGAGACAACCGCCAGCCGGTGTCCTCCGGGACGTCGTAGAGTGTCAGCGCCACCAGGACGCCGATCAGCACGGGCGAGGCGAGGCTGTAGAAGAACGCCCGGTAGCGCAGCAGGCCGAGCAGCCCGAACAGGACGGCGATTCCGCCGAGCACGCCGAGGACCACCCACAGCACGACGAGGGTGGGAAACGTTCCCTCCGCGGCGAGTTGCCAGAACAGCGCCGCGCAGCAGAGCGCGACCAGGGCGGTCAGCAGCCCCATCCACAGCACGAACCAACGAGGAATACGCGACCGTGTGCGCACGGAGCCTGCGGAGTTCACGTGTTCAAGATACGAGGGGCAGGGGCTTCGCGCGCGGGATCGGTGCCGAAATCGCCAGCCCCCCTGATGAACCCGACGACGGGGAAGCCGCTTCGAGCGCGACAGATAGCCTGCGGCACCGGTGCACGTCCAATTCGAGAATCCGCGCACGAGAGTTCCTGCGGTCCGGTGCGGCCATGTCCACCGAATTCGGACAGCCGATACTTACCCGCGGCCGCGAGCAGTGAGATCCTCAGTGTGAAAACAAACATTCCGGAACGTTTTCCGATTCCATCCCGAACCGGAAAATCCCCCGGCCAGCGCTAGCTGACCAGGGGATTCGCTACTCGAAACAGATCGTGCACCGCACGCTCACAGCGGCGGGAAGCCCGCCGATCCGGTGGCCATCCAATTCCAGAACATCGCCGCGCGATTGGCGAGCAATGCCACGATGTCGAGCACAACGCTTCCCATGAATCTTCCTCACAAATCGAACGATCTCGTGCGGCACCCAGGGTAACGGACCGATAAACGGGAGTCGAAACTCCGACCGCCGCGAAAGCGCGAATCCCCCGGCCGCCGGGGCCGGGGGATTCGCGACAGGTGGAACTAGACGCAGGCCAGCGCCTTGGCCTCACGGCGACGGCGATGCAGGATCGGTTCGGTGTACCCGTTGGGCTGCTTGGTGCCCTCCAGGATCAGCTCCTTGGCCGCCTGGAACGCGATGCTGCCCGCGAAGTCCGGCGCCATCGCCCGGTAGTTCGGGTCGCCGGCGTTCTGCCGGTCCACGACCGGGGCCATCCGCTCCAGGCTGGCCACCACCTCGTCGGCGGTGACGATGCCGTGGCGCAGCCAGTTGGCCATCAGCTGGCTGGAGATGCGCAGGGTCGCACGGTCTTCCATGAGCGCGACGTCCTTGATGTCGGGCACCTTGGAGCAACCGACGCCCTGGTCGATCCAGCGCACCACGTAACCGAGGATGGACTGGGAGTTGTTGTCCAGCTCCTGGCGCTTCTCCTCGTCGGTCCAGTTCGGCGCGGCGGCCAGCGGGATCTCCAGGATCTCGTCGACGGTGGCACGGCGACCGCCCTTCGCGATCTCCTGCTGCCGCTTGAACACGTCGACCAGGTGGTAGTGCGTCGCGTGCAGGGTGGCGGCGGTCGGCGAGGGAACCCACGCGGTGTTGGCGCCCGCGCGCGGGTGGCCGATCTTCTGGGTGAGCATGTCGGCCATCAGGTCCGGCATGGCCCACATGCCCTTGCCGATCTGCGCCTTGCCGGGCAGGCCCGCCGCGAGACCGGTGTCGACGTTCCAGTCCTCGTAGGACAGGATCCACTGCTGGGACTTCATGTCGGCCTTGCGAACCATCGGCCCGGCCTCCATGGAGGTGTGGATCTCGTCGCCGGTGCGGTCCAGGAAGCCGGTGTTGATGAACACCACCCGCTCGGCGGCGGCCTGGATGCAGGCCTTCAGGTTCACCGTGGTCCGGCGCTCCTCGTCCATGATGCCGACCTTGAGCGTGTTGCGCGCCAGCCCGAGCACGTCCTCGATCCGGCCGAACAGCTCGTTGGTGAACGCGACCTCGTCCGGGCCGTGCATCTTCGGCTTCACGATGTAGACCGAGCCGGTGCGGCTGTTCTTCAGCTTCGCGTCCTCGGCCAGGCTGTGCTTGGCGATCAGCGAGGTGATCAGCCCGTCCATGATGCCCTCGGGCACCTCGTTGCCTTCGGCGTCCAGGATCGCGTCGGAGGTCATCAGGTGACCGACGTTGCGCACGAACAGCAGGGAACGGCCGTGCAGCGTCAGTTCGCCGCCGTCCAGCGCGGTGTACACGCGGTCGGGGTTCATGGTGCGGGTGAAGGTCTTCTCGCCCTTGCTGACCTTTTCCGCGAGGTCGCCCTTCATCAGGCCGAGCCAGTTGTGGTAGCACAGCACCTTGTCCTCGGCGTCCACCGCGGCGACCGAGTCCTCGAAGTCCATGATCGTGGTGACCGCGGACTCCAGCACGACATCCTTGACGCCCGCGGTGTCGGTGCTGCCGATCGGCGACTGCGGGTCGATCTGGATCTCGATGTGCAAACCGTTGTGCTTCAGCAGCACCGAACTCGGCGATTCCGGGTCACCCAGGTAACCGACCAGCTGCGAGGCGTCGGCCAGGCCGATGCTGGTGCCGTCCTCCAGACCGACCTCCAGTTCGCCGTCCACGATCTTGTAGGACGTCGAGCCGATGTGCGAGCCGGTGATGAGGGTGACCGAGTCGTCGAGGAAGTTGCGCGCCCACTCGATGACCTTGTCGCCGCGCACCTTGTTGTAGCCGGTGCCCTTCTCCGCGCCGTTGGCTTCGGAGATGGCGTCGGTGCCGTAGAGCGCGTCGTACAGCGAGCCCCAGCGGGCGTTGGCGGCGTTGATCGCGAAGCGAGCGTTCATCACGGGCACCACGAGCTGCGGGCCCGCGGTGACGGCGATCTCGTCGTCCACGTTCTGCGTGGTGATTTGGAAATCGGCGGGCTCGGGGCGCAGGTAGCCGATCTCGGTCAGGAAGTTCTTGTAGGCGGCCTTGTCGTAGTTCACGCCGGGGTGCTCGGCATGCCACGCGTCGACCTTGCCCTGGATCTCGTCGCGTTCGGCCAGCAGAGCGCGGTTGCGCGGAGCGAGATCGTTGATGACCTGCTCGGCGCCGGCCCAGAACGCGGCGGAATCCACGCCGGAACCGGGGAGCGCCTCGTTCTCGACGAACTCGTGGAGAACGCGTGCCACCTGGAGCCCGCCGACCTGAATCCGCTCTGTCATCTACTGCCTCACTTCCGAGAAAGCCGAGTGGGAAAACAGTGCCATGTTACCCGTGGGTAGTGGTGTCGCCGCGCGCCGGGTCGCTGTGGGCACTGTGCCCGAATGCATCCGCCACGCCGAATGAGCTGGTCTCCCACCCGGCGGGTCGTCGAGCCGTCGACGGTCGGCCGGACAGCCCCTTGATCGTAACCCGCGGCCGACTTAATGTACTGATCGGAACATTTCATGGCAGGCAGGAGTTCGAGTGCCACTCACCGACAAGGTCGCCGTCGTCACCGGGGGTAGTCGAGGCCTGGGTAAGCAGATGGTGCTGGCGTTCGCGGAGGCCGGCGCCGACGTGGTGATCGCGAGCCGCAAGCTGGACGGGTGCGCCGCGCTCGCGCAGGAGGTGACGCGGCGGTTCGGGCGCCGCGCCCTGCCGGTGGCCTGCAACGTCAGCGACTGGTCGCAGTGCGACGCCTTGGTGGAGACCGTCTACGGCGCGTTCGGCCGGGTGGACGTGCTGGTCAACAACGCGGGACTCTCCCCGCTGTACCCGAGCTTGGACCAGGTCACCGAGGAGTTGTTCGACAAGGTCATCGGGGTGAACCTCAAAGGTCCATTCCGGCTGTCGGCCCTGATCGGCAGCCGCATGGCGGCCGACGGCGGCGGCTCGATCATCAACGTCTCCTCGATCGAGGCGACCAGGCCGGAGCCCTTCGCGGTCCCGTACTCGGCGGCCAAGGCCGGACTCAACGCCCTGACCGGCGGGCTGGCCCAGACGTTCGCGCCGAACGTGCGGGTCAACACCATCCAGTGCGGCCCCTTCGACACCGACATCGCCACGGCGTGGCCCGATGAGCTGCGCGCGGAACTCACCAGACACAACGCGCTGCGCAGAGTCGGCAAGCCGGAGGAGATCGTCGGGGCGGCGCTGTTCTTCGCCACCGAAGCCTCGGCGTTCTGCACCGGTGCCACCCTCGCGATCGACGGAGGCTGGCGATGAAGGCATTGGCTTACGAAGGCCCGCAGCAGATCTCGTATCAGGATCGGCCCGACCCGGTCCTGCCGGGACCGGACGGCGCGATCGTCCGGGTCACCGCGGCCGGCATCTGCGGCAGTGATCTGCACATCTACGCCGGACACGGATTCGTCGCGGGCTCCGGTTACGGCGTCGGACACGAAGCGGTCGGCGAGATCGTGGAACTGGGACCGCACGCCCGGGGGTTCGCCGTCGGCGACCGCGTGCTGGTCGCCGCCTCGGCGGGCTGCGACGGCTGCGCGCAGTGCCGCGCCGGGATCGTCACCGCGTGCGAGCGCCACCCACTACCGGTCGACGCCTGCTATGGGCTCGGCGGCTCGCTGGCGGGATGTCAGGCCCAGTTGCTCGCCGTACCGCACGCCGGGGGCAATCTGGCGAAGCTGCCCGACGAGGTGAGCGACACCGCCGCCGTGGTGCTCACCGACAACGCCCCCACCGCGTGGTACGGAGCCCGGCGCGCCCGGATCGCCCCGGGCGACACCGTGGTGGTGATCGGGCTCGGTCCGGTCGGTCTCATGGCGGTGCAGTCCGCCTTCGCGATGGGTGCGGCCCGGGTGCTCGGCGTCGACCTGCTCGCCGAACGCCGCGAGCGCGCCGCCGAACTGGGCGCCGAGCCGGTCGAATCGGACGATCCGAAGCAGGCGATCCGCGAAACATTGCGCGGTGGAGCGGATGTAGCGATCGAGGCGGTCGGCGCCGACGAAACCGTCAAGCTGGCGATCAGCGCCGTCGGGCACGGTGGCCGGGTCAGCGTGATCGGCGTGAGCCACAACCGCGCCTTCCCGTTTCACTTGATGGCGGCCCAGGTGAAGGACCTCGAATTCCACATCGGGCTGTGCGCGATCCAGTACGAACTGCCCGCGCTGCTGAGACTCACCGCGGGCGGCAGGCTGCGGCCCGAGGCCGTGGTCACCCACCACCTGCCCATGTCCGAGGGGCCCGACGCCTACCGGATGTTCGCCGAGCGGGCCGACGGGGTGGGCAAGATCGTGCTGGACCCGTCGAGATGACCGCCCCTTCGCGCAGACGCGGCCGCCCGCCCGCCGCCGAATCGACGGCGAGCGACACCAGGGCGCGGATCGTGCGTGCGGCGATCGACCTGTTCGCCGAGCAGGGCTTCCACGGCACCGGCGTGGCCGAGATCGGGGAGCGGGCCGACGTGCAGCGCGGCGCGCTGTACTACCACATCGGTTCCAAGGAGGAACTGCTCTGGCAGATTCTGCGCGACTACATCCAGCTGATGCTGGTCGAGGCAGGGCAGATCTCCGACGGGCCCGACGATCCGGTCACCAAGCTGCGCAAGATGATTGACAGTCACGTGCGGCTGATCGTTCGCCATCAGCGCGAGGTGGCAATCCAGCTGCGCGACGTCGGCGCGCTCACGGGCGAGCGCGCCGCGCAGCTACAGGAGCTGCGCGACCGGGTGCAGCACTGCTGGCAACGCGTCATCGACGCCGGTCACGCGGAAGGGCTGTTGCGCACCGGCGACCACGTGGTCACCAACAGCGTGCTCGGCATGCTGAACATGGTCTCGTTCTGGTACCGCCCGCACGGCGACCGCTCCCCCGGCGAGATCGCCGACATCCTCGCGACCACTTTGCTCGACGGCGTGGTGACCGGCACCGCGCCAGACACGAAAGGCTGACCATGGCTTGGGATTTCGAGACCGACCCGGAGTACCAGCGGAAGCTGGACTGGGCGGCGGAGTTCGTCCGCACCGAGGTGGAGCCGCTGGACCTGCTCTACCCCAACCCGTACGACCGCACCAACCGTGAGGCGATGGCGCTGATGCGGCCGCTGAAGGAGCAGGTCAAGGAGCAGGGCCTGTGGGCCTGCCACCTCGGGCCGGAACTGGGCGGCCCCGGTTTCGGGCAGATGAAGCTCGCCCTGCTCAACGAGGTGCTCGGCACGTCGGTGTGGGCGCCTTCGGTATTCGGCTGCCAGGCACCGGATTCCGGCAACGCGGAGATCCTCGCCCACTACGGCACGCCGGCGCAGAAGAAGACCTATCTCGAGCCGCTGCTGGCCGGGGAGATCGGCTCGTGCTACGTGATGACCGAGCCGACCGGCGGCTCGGACCCGACGCTGTTCCGCACCCGCGCGGTGCGCGACGGCGACCACTGGGTGATCAACGGCGAGAAGTGGTTCAACTCCAATGCGCAGTTCGCCGCCTTCCACATCGTCATGGTGGTGACCGATCCGGAGGTGAGCCCGTACCGGGGCATGTCGATGTTCATCGTGCCCGCCGACGCCCCGGGATTGGAGATCGTGAAGAACTATCACGTCGCCGGATTCAGCGAGCACGAAGGCCATCTGCGGTTCACCGACGTCCGCGTGCCCGCCGACCACCTGCTCGGGGCAGAGGGGCAGGGCTTCGTCGTCGCGCAGACGCGACTGGGCGGCGGGCGCGTGCATCACGCGATGCGCACGGTCGCCATGGTCCGCAAGGCGTTCGACATGATGGCCGAGCGAGCGGTGTCGCGTCCGATGCGCGGCGGCCCGCTGGCCGGATTGCAGATGACCCAGGAACGCATCGCCGACAGCTGGATCGAGATGGAGCAGTTCCGGCTGCTGGTGCTGCGCACCGCGTGGCGCATCGACAAGGAGCAGGACTACCGGAAGGTCCGCAAGGACATCGCCGCGATCAAGGTCGCCATGCCCAAGGTGATGCACGACATCGCCCAGCGCGCGCTGCACCTGCACGGCGCGCTCGGCGTCAGCCAGGACCTGCCGTTCATCGACATGCTCGGCTACGCCGAGGTGATGGCCATCGCCGACGGACCCACCGAAGTACACAAGATCACCCTCGCGAAGGAGGTCCTGAAGGACTACGCCCCGGCGGACCCCGTGTACCCGAGCGGATACCGGCCCGCGCTGCGCGAGAAGGCGCGCGAACTGGTCGCCCAGCGTCTCGAGCACATCGTCGGGAACCTCTGAGCAAGGCGCGCGGGCCGCGGTCCGAGTTCAGGAAGCGCGCTGGGCGGCCGCGTCCACGTGCGAGGTGTCCGTGTATCCGGCCACGGGACTGAGCCGCAGGACCGACGGCATCCGGCGGGTGAGCGCGGGCGGGCCGGTGAACGCCACCCGGCCCGTCCGCAGCGCGTGCGCCAGCGGCAGCCGCCCCAGCCACACCTGGTACAGCGAGGCGACATCGGAGCTGATCGCGACGTCCACGGGGTAGCCGGGATCGGACTCGCACACCGAAGGCACGCCCGCCTCGAGCACGATCCAGAAGCGGCGCAGGTCGTCGGTGAAGCGCACCAGCAGCACGTGGCGGCGGCCCGGGAACGACGAGGTGTCCACGCGCGTGTGCATCCACCACACCAGCAGGGCGGGATCGCGCTCGTCGTCGCGTGGCGTACCGAAGGTCCAGCGTGCGCCCCATTCGCCGAGGCCGAACAGGATCGGCTCCAACTCCCGCCCCGCGTCGGTGAGCAGGTACTCCCCGACCGGTCGCTCCACCAGCCCGGCCCGCTCGAACTGCCGCAGGCGTTTGGCGAGCAGGCTGCGCGACAGCCCGGGCAAGCCGCGCGCGAGATCGTTGAACCGGGTGGTGCCCAGCAGCAGGTCGCGCAGGATCAGCAGCGACCAGCGCTCACCCACCAGGTCGAGCGCCCGGGAGATCGGGCAGTACTGGCCGTAACTCGGCGTGGAAGTCGTCATGGCACCTCGGGAACGGGGTCTATTTTCTGGACCGGCGGGGTCCACTTTCTGCACTATCCGGTTATCGCGGCCGTTCTTAGTTTCGAAACATGACCACTACAGCTCCTGCCATCACCGAAACCATCATCACGGACTGGATCGCCCGCGCGCGCCACGTCGGCGAGACCCTGCGTCCCGAGGTCGCCGCCCGGGACCACTCCGGCGAGATCTCCCTCGCCGCATTCGACCTGCTGCGCGACAGCGGGCTGTCCGCGGCTCTCGTACCCGCCGAGTTCGGCGGTGGCGGGGTCACCCACCGCGAGATGGGCGCGATTCTGCGGGAACTGGGCCGCCACGACCCCTCCACGGCGGTCGCCTTCGCGATGCACACCCACCTGGTCGCCGCCCAGGTGTGGCGGCACAACCACGGCATCGACGCCGCGCCGCTGTTCGCCAAGGTGGTCGCGGGCGCGATCCTGGTCAGTACCGGCGCCTCCGACTGGGTCGGCTCCAACGGCAGCGCCGAGCGGGTCGAGGGCGGCTACCGGGTGCACGCGCGTAAGGCGCCGGCGAGCGGATGCGAGGCGGGCACCGTCCTGGTGACCAGCGTGCGCTGGGACGCCGCACCGGACGGCCCGCAGGTGCTGCACTGCGCCATCCCGTTCACCGCCGCCGGTGTACGGATCGAAAAGACTTGGGACACCATGGGTTTGCGCGCCAGCGGATCGCACACCGCCGTCCTCGACGACGTCTTCGTGCCCGACGCCGCGGTCTCACTGGCCCGCTCCGCCACCGTGTGGCCGCCGCTGCTGAACGTCGTGCTCGGCGCGGCGATGCCGCTGGTGATGGCGGCCTACCTCGGTATCGCCGACGGCGCGGTCGAGATCGCGACCGCACTGGCGGCGGGCCGCGCCGACGCGCCGACCGTCCAGCTGGCCGGCGAGCTTGCCACCGCGCACACCACCGCGGGCGACCTAGTCGACGCCATGTTCAACGCCTCGGAGAATCTGCGCTTCGCCGACACCGATCAGTACGCGAGCCGGACGCTCAGCCGTAAGACCGCCGCGGCGGACGCGCTCGTGCGCACCGTGCGCCTGGCGATCGAAACCGCCGGCGGAGTGGGCTATTCCCGCACCTGCGAACTCGAGATGCGCTATCGCGACGTGCACGGCTGCCTGTTCCACCCGTTGCCGCGAGCCAAGCAGACCCACTTCTCCGGCCGTGTTCTGCTCGGGCAGTCCCCGATCGGATGACGCCTGTCCATTCCGTCGACGCCGTCGCCACTCGCCTCCATAATCGATGGGGGCGAGAACCCTCGCGCAGTGAACGGGCCTTTCCGGCCACACGACGACGCTCCGAGGAGAAGCCATGGTGTCCGCACGCGGAATCGCACGATCGCCGATCACCTGGGCCGTCGCCGTGCTGCTGGTGGTGGGCCTGGGCGTAGGACTGGCCGTGTTCCAGCCGTGGCGGCTGTTCACCGATACCACAGTGCAGGAGGCGGCGCCGTCGGTCACCGCGGCGCCCGGTCCGGGCGGCACGCAAGCGCAGCCGCAGGCCATCGCCCGGGGCGCCTTCGTCTCGCACGAGCACGCCACCTCGGGCGCCGTCGTGGTCTTGCGGCTGCCCGACGGCAGCAGGGTGTTGCGAGTAGAGAACCTCGACACCTCCGACGGCCCCGACCTGCACGTCTGGCTCACCGACGCGCCGGTGCGCGAGGGCCGCGACGGGTGGTTCGTCTTCGATGACGGCGTCCACACCGACCTGGGCAAGCTCAAGGGCAATCAGGGCAACCAGAACTACCCCGTCCCCGCCGACGCCGACCTGGCCCAGCTGACCAGCGTCACGATCTGGTGCGACCGGTTCAACGTCTCCTTCGGCGCGGCCGAACTGCGACCGGCCTGAGCCCGGTCCGTGGGCCGCACCGCCGAAAAATGACCCGACAACGGCGGGTGCGCTGTGCCACCATGTGTTTCGACACCGACCACCGCCTCGAGGTGGTCGCCGAGCAGTGGAGAGGAGGGGCGGCAGTGAATCCGGAAACGACGAAGCGAATGCGGACCAGGGCGGCGCGATCGGCGGCCGCGGGCGATGCGTTCGGCAGGCCGTTGCGCGCATCGCACGGCGAACCGGACGTCAGCCGCCTCCAGATCGTCGGCTGATCGCCGCATTCCTCTCTCCGCTTCATTTCGCACGAAACATGGTGATTCCCATGACGTTCCGCCGTGCCGCCGATCAGGCGGCGATAACCGCCGACAACTGGATACACACCGGGGTCCTCGTCCTGAACGCGTCCTACGAGGCGCTCGACGAGATCAAGGCCGACCGGGCCGTGGTGCTGCTGGTCGCCGGAGCCGCGGAATCGGTGGCCGAGCGCGAGCCGCACTTCCCGATCCGGTCCCGGCACGTGGAAATCGCTCTGCCGCAGACGATTCGGCTGCTGCGCTACGTCTACCTGGAACACACCGCGCGGGCGCACGACGAGAGCAGGGCCACGCAGGCCGGCGTGCTGCGCCGCGACCGGAACCGGTGCGGCTACTGCGCCGGGTGGGCGCGCACCGTGGACCACATCCGGCCGCGGTCGCGGGGCGGGCCGAACACCTGGAGCAACCTCGTGGCCTGCTGCGCACCGTGCAACACGGCCAAGGCGGACCGCACCCCGCAGGAGGCGGGCATGCGCCTGCTCTGGGAGCCGAAGGCCCCCACCCATCAGGTCAGGCAACAGCGCCGGATCTGGAGACAACTCGCCGCGACCTGACCGCGACCCGAGAAAGGAGAAGAACGCGATGACGCGCACCGAGACCACCGCCGTCGCGGAGTTGACCCTGACCGACCTGCTCCCGCTCTCGGACTCCCGAGGGTGGCACCGGGCGGCCTGCCGCGGCGACCCGAACCACGAAGCCTGGTTCCCGTACCCGTCGCAAGACTTCGACTACGCGCGCGAAGTCTGCGCCCGCTGCCCGATCCTGGACGCGTGTGGCGAATTCGCCGCGCGTACCGGGCAGTCCGGCGTCTGGGGCGGGCACGAGTTCGACCGCGGACGCGTGATCCGCCACTGAGGTCGCGCCGTCGCGCCTTTCCGGGTGCGACGGCGGACTGCCGTGCCCCTCGTGCCGGTCGGGAGAAGCCTCGCCGACTTCGTCCGGCGCCGGTGACCATACACTGGGCGCCGTGGGCACTCATCGCAGCGGAACCAGGTCCCGAGGCATCAGCAAAGGTCCGGTTATCGCAGTGATCGCCGTTGCGTTACTGGCCGCGATCGTCGTCGGCTGGTTCCAGTTGCGCGATCGCGCGGCGGATCAGGACAGCGCGGCGGCGGCCGAATGCGTGGAGGGCCCCGCGACGCTCTGGGTGACGGCCGATCCCACCATCGCGGCGCAGGTGCGCGCCGCCGCGGACAGCTACAACGCCACCCAGCCGAAAGTGCGCGACCACTGCGCGCGGGTCGACGTGACCGCGCAGCCGTCCGCCGCGATCGTCGCCGCGTTCACCAGCGGCAAGCCGTGGGACCAGGCGCTCGGCCCGCAACCGGCGCTGTGGATCGCCGATTCGACCCGCTCCATCGAATCCATGCGGGTCCCCGGCCTGATCGAGGGCGCACCGGTGCCCATCGCCACCAGCCCGATCGTGCTCGCGGTACCGGAGGAGCTGCGTCGCGCACTGGAGCAGGCCGACGTGTCCTGGGCGGATCTGCCGAGGTTGCAGCAGGGATCGCTCGGGGAGATCGGCCTGGACGGATGGGGCGGGCTGCGCATGGCGCTGCCCTCGGGTGACGCCACGCTGGCCGCGGCCACGGCGGTCGGGACCGCGGTCTCGGGAGCCGAGCCGCTCAGCGAACAGGCGGCGCAGTCCGGCCAGGTGGTCGCCGCGATCTCCGGGCTCGCCGCCGACGCGCCCGAAGCACCTGACGCCGCGGCGGTGCCCGCGCAACTCACCAGCCAGGAAGCGCCGCTGCACGCCATAGCGGCTACCGAACAGCAACTCAAGGGCATGGCCGGTGTTGTCGCGTTCCATCCCGCCGGGTCGGCACCGGTGGCCGATTACCCGGCCGCGCTGATGTCCGGCGCCTGGGTGGACAAGACGCAGAACCTCATCGCCGGACGGTTCACCGACTACTTGCGCAAGCCCGAGCAGGCGCAGTCCTTCGTCGCGGCGGGCTTCGGCAGTGCGCCGCCCGCCGCGGCCGCCGTCCCGCCGCGCGGCGCGCTCGACAAGGTGCGCGCCACGCTGGCGAATCCCGTCCTCGGCGTGCGCTCGACGGTTCTGGTCGACGTCTCCGCGTCGATGGGGACCGCCGAGGGCTCGACCACGCGATTGGCGAACGTCCTCGCCGCCCTGAACTCCACCATGACGGTCATGCCACCCGACTTCGGCCTCGGTGTGTGGACCTTCGGCAAGAACCTCGACGGCAGCACCCCGTACCGGGTGGCGGCCGCCACCGCGCCGCTGACCGCCGAGCAGCGTACGAAGATCACCACCGCGCTCGGTTCGGTGCGCCCGGACGAGAACCGCTCCGACCAGGCCTATCCGTCCCTGATCGCGGCGTACAAGAGCGCGGTCGCCGGATACACGCCCGGCCGCACCAACTCGGTGCTGTTGATCACCGACGGACCCGACGACGATTCCACGGTCACCGGCCCCCAACTGGCCGCCGACATCACCGCGGCCATCGACCGCGCCCGCCCTGTGCGCATCGACGTGATCGTGCTCGGCGGCAGCGGCACCCAGACACTCCAAGCCCTGGCGCAGCAAACCGGCGGCAGCTACACCCGCCCGTCCACCTCCGACGACATCGGCTTCGGCAACGCCGTCGTCAAAGCGCTCACCACGCCGTAGCCGCGCGCACCCGGCAGCTCCCGCCCGAGTACCCGCAGTTCACTTCACTCGAAGCTCTCGACAGCGCATAACAGTAAGTCTAGACTTACGGTTTGTGGGCACTTACCGAGACGCAGCCCTCGACGCACTGGGCGATCCGACGAGGCGGGCGATCTTCGAACGCCTCGGCAGAGGGCCCTGCGCGGTAGGGCAGCTGGCCGAGGGCCTGCCGGTGAGCAGGCCCGCCGTGTCCCAGCACCTCAAAGTACTGGAACAGGCCGGTTTGGTGACCCACGAGGCGGTCGGCACGCGCCGGGTCTACCGCTTGAATCCCACCGGTATCGACGCGCTGCGCGCGTACTTCACGCACTTCTGGACGACCGCGATGTCGGCCTTTCAGGACGAGGCGAACCGGCGGGCCGCCGAACGGCGAGCAGGCAAGGAGGAGCAGCCATGACACAACAGGTCAACGGCAAGGACGTGCGAGTCGAACTGGTCGTCGACGCACCCATCGAGACCGCGTACGAGGTGTTCACCACCGGAATCGACCGCTGGTGGCCGCGTGAGCACCACATCGGCACCGGCCTGCTCGCCGAGGAGGTGATCGAGCCGCGCGTGGGCGGCCGCTGCCTCGGCCGCGAGGAGGACGGCACCGAATGCCCCTGGGGAACGGTGCTGGTCTGGCAGCCGCCCAGCCACTTCGCGTTCTCCTGGCAGATCGGTCTGGACTGGAAGCAGGAGACCGATCCGGAACGCGCCAGCCGCGTCGACGTCACCTTTTCGGCCATCGCTCCCGATCGCACCGCCGTCACGCTGGTGCACTCCGGTTTCGAGAAGCACGGACCGGGCTGGGAATCCATGCACGACGCTGTCGGCAGTGCGGGCGGTTGGCCGGACCTGGCGAACAGTTACGCGAAAGCGGCCGCCGCGGCATGACGGCGGGGCGCGGCCGGGCCGCAGTTCAGCCCGCGTACGCCTCCAGCGGCGGGCAGGCGCACACGAGGTTGCGGTCGCCGTAGGCGCCGTCGATGCGGCGCACCGGCGGCCACACCTTCGCGCGGGCATGCCCGAGACCCCGCGGATACACGGCGACTTCCCGGCTGTAGGGGTGCTCCCAATCCCCCACCAGCGACGCCGCGGTGTGCGGCGCGCCGCGCAGCGGGTTGTCGGTCACCGGCCACACACCCGTGGCGACCTGATCGATCTCCGCGCGGATCGAAATCATCGCCTCGATGAAATCGTCCAGCTCGGCGAGGTTTTCGCTCTCGGTGGGTTCTACCATCAACGTACCGGCCACCGGGAAGCTCATGGTCGGCGCGTGGAAACCGTAGTCCGCCAGGCGTTTCGCCACATCGTCGACGGTGACGCCGGTCTGTTTGGTGATCTCGCGCAGGTCCAGGATGCACTCGTGGGCCACCATGCCGCGCTCACCGGTGTAGAGCACCGGGAAATACTCGTCGAGCCGCCGTGCGATGTAGTTCGCCGAGGCGATCGCCGTCAGCGAGGCGCGGCGCAGCCCGTCGGCGCCCATCATGCGAATGTAGGCCCAGGTGATCGGCAGGATGGAGGCCGAACCGTACTTCGCCGCCGACACCGCGTGGGATCCCGTTTCCAGCGGATCGCCGGGGAGATACCGCGCCAGGTGCGCGCGCACCGCGACCGGGCCGACGCCGGGGCCCCCGCCGCCGTGCGGGATGCAGAACGTCTTGTGCAGATTCAAGTGGCTCACGTCGCCGCCGAACCGACCCGGCCGGGCGAGACCGACCAGGGCGTTCAGGTTGGCGCCGTCCACATAGACCTGACCGCCCGCGTCGTGTACCAGCGCGCACAACTCGGCGACCTCGTGCTCGTAGACGCCGTGCGTGGACGGATAGGTGATCATGATGCAGGCCAGGCGATCGGCGTGATCGGCGATCTTGGCGCGCAGGTCGTCCAGGTCGACGTCGCCGTTGGCGCGGCACTTCACCACCTCCACGCGCAGTCCGGCCATCGCCGCCGAGGCCGCGTTGGTGCCGTGCGCGCTGGACGGGATGAGGCAGGTGTCGCGGTGGGTGTCACCGCGGTCGAGATGGTAGCGGCGGATCGCCAGCAGCCCGGCGTATTCGCCCTGGCTGCCCGCGTTGGGCTGCAGGCTCACCGAGTCGTAGCCGGTGATGTCCGACAACCAGCGTTCCAGATCCGCGATCACCTGGAGCAGACCGGGTGCGTCCTCGACCGGCGCGTAGGGATGCACGCGCGCGAAACCCGGCCAGGTGATGGCCTCCATCTCCGCGGTGGCGTTCAGCTTCATCGTGCACGAGCCGAGCGGGATCATGCTGCGGTCCAATGCGATGTCCTTGTCGGACAGCGTGCGCAGATACCGCAGCATCGCCGTCTCGGTGTGGTACTTCGTGAACGCGGGGTGGGTGAGGAACTCCGAGGCGCGGTTCTCGATCGCCGCGACCGGCGCGGCCGTCCCCGGCTCGGACGACACCGCGGTACCGAAGGATTCGAGCACGGCCGCGACATGCGCGTCGGTGGTCGCCTCGTCGCAGGCGATGCCGACGTGGTCGGCGTCGACCAGGCGCAGGTTGATGCCGCGCGACTTCGCTTTCGCCACGACGGCTTCCGCACCACCGGGCACGTGCGCGAGCACCGTATCGAAGAAACTGTCGTGCACGACCGCGCCGTCCAGCCCGGCCGCGATCGCCGCGGCGTGCCCGTGCACCCGGCGGGCGATCGCCCGTAGCCCGTCGGCGCCGTGGTAGGAGGCGTACATCGCGGCCACGATGGCCAATAGCACCTGCGCGGTGCAGATGTTGGAGGTCGCCTTCTCCCGGCGGATGTGCTGCTCGCGGGTCTGCAAGGCGAGCCGGTAGGCGACCGCGCCGTCCGCGTCCACCGAGACGCCGACCAGGCGGCCGGGCAGCTGACGGGCCTGCGCCTGCCGCACCGCGAGGTATCCGGCGTGCGGACCACCGAAGCCGAGCGGGACGCCGAAGCGCTGGGTGGTGCCGAAGCACACGTCGGCGCCCTGCTCACCGGGCGGCGCGATCAGGGTCATGGCCAGCAGGTCGGCGCCGATCGCCACGAGCGCGCCGCGTTCGTGCGCCGCCGCGATCAGTCCGGTGCGGTCCACGACGCGACCGGAGGCTCCGGGCGACTGCGCCAGCACACCGAAGAACTCCCCTTCGGGCAGCTCGCCGGTGGACAGGTCGGCCTCCACGATCTCCAGGCCGAGCGGCTCGGCCCTGGTGTAGAGCACCGTCCTGGTCTGCGGGAACAGGTCGGTGTCGATCAGCAGCCTGCCGGACTTCACCTTGCTCGCCCGGCGCAGCAACGTCATCGCCTCGGCGGCGGCGGTCGCCTCGTCCAGCATGGACGCGTTGGCGACGTCCATGCCGGTCAGCTCCGACACCATGGTCTGGAAGTTGAGCAGGGCCTCCAGCCTGCCCTGGCTGATCTCCGGCTGATAGGGCGTGTACGCGGTGTACCAGGCCGGATTCTCCAAAAGGTTGCGCACCAGCACCGGCGGGGTCAGCGTGTCGTAGTAGCCGAGCCCGATCATCGAGGTGGCCACGGTGTTCGATGCCGCGAGTCCGGCGAGTTCGGCGAGTACCTCGTGCTCGGAGGCCGCGGGGGGCAGCCCGGCCAGTCCGTCGCCGTCCAGGATGCTCGCGGGCAGCGCCGCGGCAGCCAGTTCGTCGAGCGACGGCACGCCGACGACGTCCAGGATCGTGGCCAGTTCGTCCCGGTCGGGTCCGATATGGCGGTCGGCGAATGAGCGAGTCACAACAGCTCCCAAGGTCGGGCGGGGTCGACCACGAAGTCGACGGGTACCGGCCCTCCCCCTCTGTCGTGGCGCCTGAGAGATTCGGGTGCCGCGACCGGTGGCCGAGACCCTTTCCCCATGGGCGGGCGGCTCGAAGCCACCGCTTTCCAGAGGCGCCGAAGCCCGCACGGTCCTTTTGCCTGAGAGATTGACGGGGAGGTGCTGCTCCTTCGGCGCTCGGACTCTTTTCGAGACCGAGACTCTCCCGCACGGCGGCGACGCACGGTCAGTTTATGCCGACGCCACGCCGGAGCGCGCCCCGGGACCCCGCGCGAACCGTGTCGTTCTGGTCACTCGAACGGGAGCGACCGTCAGACGGCCAGGCCCGCGCGCACCCTCATCGCGGCAAGCAGGATCGCCTCGGCCTGGATACGCACCAGACGATTCAGCGGCACCACGGCGCCCGGCGCGTTCTGCTCCACGTCGGCGCACCACTGCTGGAACACCGCGGCGAACCGGTCGCGTTCGACGGCCAGCACCGGCGCGCCGTCGCGGGCGTATTCCTCCTCCAGCAGGCGCAGCAACATGCCACCCAGCCGCAGGCGCAGCATCGCGGTCCAGTCGTACCGCTCGACGAAGATCTCGCCCCTGGTCGCGATCCGGTTCCGTTCCGGCACAGCCTGTCTGCTCACGGCCAGCCCGGGCAATCCGGCGACCAGCGCACGCACCGACCGTTCGAACGGGCTGCGGCCGCTCAACCGGCCGTCGAGGCGGGCCAGCACCTCGGCGGCGACCTCGGCCATGGCCCGATAGTCGGCGGCGGTGGCGTCGAGCAGGTCGCCCAGCACGCGGTCGCCCGCCGAGCCGTCGCCGATGCGCGGGTCGACCCAGAGCGGCAACTCGCACACCAGGATCGCCGTGCCGTAGCGCGCCGCGTAGTCCCGGCAGCCTCCTCCGCCCAGCGCGGCGACCGAGTCCAGGCCCTGTGCCGCGAGCAGATCGGCCATCGCGTCGAACGGCGGCAGTTCGAAGACTCCGGGCGCCAGCGTGCGCGCGCCCGGCGCGTCGGGCTCGCCCTGGTAGATCGGCACTTCGGCGGCGGCCAGCAGAGCGGTCAGCGCCGTCCAGTACTCAGGGTCACCGCCAGTGGTGTAGAAGAATCCGCCGCCGAATTCCGCGTTGTGCAAAGAGGCGATCAGCGCGGGCCGGGTGCGGTCGATCAGCGACATCATCGCCTTCGTCTCCGGGAGCGGCACCCCGACGCGTCTGCCGCGCCACTCGGCCGGGAAGCACCATTCGGGTTGCTCGGCCGCGGGCGGCCGGTAGAAGCCGCGCGCGACGCCGGTCCTGGTGTGCGGCCCGGCGAACCACCCTTCGTTCAACCGCGTCCCGTCCGGGTCGACGCACAGCAGGAAGTGCCATGTGGCTCCGACGGTCACCGCCTCGTCCGCGGCCATCCGGCCGAGCAGGTGCCGAATAGTGGCCATGCCGATGGGCTCGTTCGGGTGCGGGTTGCCGAACACCAAGATGTGCTGCGCGCCCGATCCGACCGTCACCTCGCGAATCGGATCACCGCCGCGGGAGCGTCCCAGCTGGGTGATCGAGATCCGATCCGGGTGATCCGCGGCGAGCGCGTCGGCGAACTCGTCGAGTTCATCGACGGTCGGAAATGCCTCGATCCGGCCGATCGGCCCGACGAGCCCGGTGATGTCCCCCGCCCGCACGGCGCCCCCCTCTCGCTGCCGCCCCGGCCCCTTCTCCCGCCGCCGACGGCGTGTCACCAACACGGCCGGGAGGCTGCACGCCTTACCCGGCCGTGAAAGCGTTGTTCCTGCGTTTCCGCGCTGACCTGGCGAATTCTAGCCCGTCTTGCGGTTCATCCGCGCCTTCCGACGGAATGACAGCTCGTCCTCCGGACGCTCGGTGATCGCCGCCGCGCGCTCCGCCGGGAAATTGGCGATGGCGCCGGTCAGCTCACGCATGGCGCCGCTGACGGCGATCCCGAAGACCCCCTGCCCACCCTGCAGTAAATCCACCACCTCCTCGGCCGAGGTGCACTCGTAGACCGAGGTGCCATCGGAGAAAAGGGTGATCCCCGCCAAGTCCTGCACGCCGCGGCTGCGCAGATGGTCGACGGCTATCCGGATGTTCTGCAGCGAGATGCCCGCGTCGAGCAGCCGCTTGACGATCTTCAGGACAAGGATGTCCTTGAACGAGTACAACCGCTGACTCCCCGAGCCCGCCGCACTCCGGATGGACGGCACCACCAGACCGGTGCGCGCCCAGTAGTCGAGCTGCCGATAGGTGATTCCGGCCACCTGGCACGCACTGGGAACGCGATAGCCGACCAGATCGTCAGGTACCGAATCGTCGGGGAACAGGCCTGGCTGTACCACATCCTGCGATTGCTCTGCCACTGACCACTCCCTTGCTTCGCCGACGCATTCCCAGCCTCATCGATGACCCGGCTCCGTCACCGACCGAATCGGTGCGGATTCGGCCGAAACGGTCGTGGCCCAACTGTCGAGATTACTCCCCCCGATTGTCCAGGGAGCGGCGTCATCGAGCCAAACGCGACGCGCGGAAAAAGTCTCGACCTCTACTTCAGCTATCGGTCGCCTTGAAGTCGTCGGGGGACACCGACTCGAGAAACTCCTTGAACTTCTCCACCTCGTCCTCGCGCTCATCCGGCATCACCAGGCCGGCTTCCTCGAGAACCGACTCCTCGGCATGGATCGGGCAACCCACCCGCAAGGCGATCGCAACCGAATCCGACGGCCGCGCCGAAATCCGCACATCGTTCTCGAAGACCAGGTCGGCGTAGAACGTGCCCTCCTGCAGATCCACGATGCGCACCTCCTTGAGGGTGTGCCCCAGCTCGGTGATCAGGATCTTGATCAAATCGTGCGTCAGCGGGCGGATCGGAGTCACCCCCTCCTGCTCGAGCACGATCGCCGTCGCCTCGGCTTGCCCGATCCAGATCGGCAGATACCGATCGCCCGCCACTTCGCGGAGCAACAGCACGGGCTGGTTCTGTGGCTGCTCGACACGGATGCCGATCACGCGCATTTCGCTCATCGCACTGCCTCCCATACTCGCCGCCGGCCCGGCATGACCGCCGCAGAGCTCGCCGTACCACGAGTCTAGGCGAACCCGCACCGGTCCAGCGATCCGTCTGCACAGCCGAAATCACCGTGTTGGATCGCCGAAACCTACGGACCTGGGGCACCCCGGGGTCAGCCCCCGAGCGAGCCCCGGACCGAGGACTTCACCAGACACGTGTGCAGGGTCAGCGACAGCGCGGCCAGTTCCCGCACCGTCTCTTCCGCACGGGCGCGTGCGCCGGCGTCCCGGCTCTTCGCGATAGGCGCGACGATCTGTGCCACGAGCGCGGCCTCCCGGTCGGCGGCGAGCTTGAACGCACGCAGATGCCGTGCCTCCAAACCGAATTCGGCCATCGCCCGGGCCGTCTTGGCCAGCGTGACCGCGTCCGCGTCGAAGTACCCCGCCGGGCCGGGCGTGATCAGGTTGGCCCGGATGAGGTCGTTGAGGAACCGCTCCTCGATCCCGGCCTGGTCGAGCAGATCCGCCCGGGTGACCCGGATTTCGTGATCGAACCGCAGATCATCCGGGGAGACCTCGCTCGGCACCACACCGAGCCGCCGAGGCGCGGCCACCGGGCGCACCTCACGTTCGGCACCCGGCACGGCCTGGTCGGCGTCCGCCGCGGCGTGTGTGGGCTCCGGCGCACCGGTGCGGACGGAGTGCGCTCGGGCGCGGGCTTCCCGCACACCGAGCGTCGCCGCACCGCTGTCGATTGCCTCGAGCTGTTCCTTGATCACCTTCAACGGCAGGTACTGATCGCGTTGCGCGGTCAGCACGAACCGGAGCCGTTCCACATCCGCCACGGAGAACCTGCGGTAGCCCGAGGGCGTCCGCTCCGGCCGGATAAGGCCCTCCGCTTCCAGGAAGCGGATCTTGGAAATGGTGACATCGGGAAAGTCGGGACGCAGCAGGTCGAGCACGGAGCCGATCGACATTCCTCCGCGTGCCCACTGCGCCGCACCGGTCACAGCGCCGGGTCCTTCATGACTCCGAGCCTTTCATGAGCGCGCGACCCGGCGCCGACGCCGTCATAGACTCCCCGCGCCCGCCGACGAGTCCGACACCTGGGCGCGCGGTCCGGTGAGGAACACCAGCCGGAACTTGCCGATCTGCACCTCGTCACCGTTCTGCAGTTCCGAGGAGTCCACCGGCTCCCGGTTCACGTACGTGCCGTTGAGGCTGCCCACATCGACGACCTGGAACGAATCGTCGTCCTGACGGAACTCGGCGTGCCGACGGCTGACGGTGACGTCGTCGAGAAAGATGTCACTGTCGGGGTGGCGCCCCGCCGACGTGGTCGGCTGATCCAGCAGGAACCGCGAGCCCGCGTTCGGGCCGCGCTTGACGACCAGGAGGGCCGCGCCAACGGGCAGACCCTCGACCCCTTGGACCGGCTGCTCGCCGGTCGGCTCTCCGGAGCGCGACGCGTCGACCTCGTTCAGGAAATCCGCGCGGAAGACCGACGTCGTCTCGGCCGCGGTCTCCCCGTAACCCGGGTCTTTGTTCTCGCTCACCGTTTCTCTCCTCCTCGAACCTGATTATCCATGCAAGCAGGTGATACCTCTGGCATCACGACCTGCCGTCGAGTCCCTAGATTCCCGGCACAACCGCCGGGTGCATCTGTTGGCATTGACCGTACCCTGCCGGGCCGCACCCGTGCAGGTAGAACTGGGAAGGCTGCTTCAGCCCCCGATAACTCCTTGATAACCTGCGGCATCCAGCAGTTCACCGAGTGTCGCGTCGAGACTCGCCGCATCACCCACCTCCAACTCGAACAGCCATCCGTCACCGTAGGGATCGGTGTTCAACGTCTCCGGCTCCGAGTTCAGCAAGTCGTTGACCGCAACCACTTTCGCGCTGAGCGGCGCGTAGATGTCGGACACGCTCTTGGTGGACTCGACCTCCGCGATGCTGTCCGCGGCGGCCACGTCCGCGTCCGCCTCGGGCAGCTGAACGAACACAACGTCACCGAGTTGAGACTGGGCGTAGTCGGTGATGCCCACCCGCACCCGGGTCGGTGCGATCCGGCGTACCCACTCGTGCTCCTCGGTGTAGCGCAGATCGTCGGGGGTCTGGGTCACAGGCCGTCCTTTCGTTTGAACGTTGCACGCAAACTCTATCGGCTACGCCGCGCGGTGCCCCACAGCCGGTATCGCTCTTGCGACCGCGATGGCTCTACCGGTATAGAGCACGCCGGTCCAGACGTAGACCGCGGTGCCCCAGATCAGCAAGGCCGCGCCGAAGGCCCGCCCCAAACCGTCGGCGGCCCAGTCCATCTCCCCCGCCAGCAGCCAGGGCAGCGCGGACATCAGCGCGAAGGTGGCCGCCTTACCGAGGTAGATCACTTCCGGCGGGGGGAGTTCGCGGCGTTTGTACACCGAGAGCGTCGCGGTGAGCACGAGGTCGCGCCCGACCAGGATCGCGGCCACCCACCACGGCATCAGGCCGCGGATCACGAAGGCCGCCAGCGTGGTGACCAGATAGAGCCGGTCGACGAACGGATCCAGCAGCGCCCCGAGTCGTGAGGACTGATCGAGCAGCCGGGCGAGCTTGCCGTCCAGGAAGTCGGTGACGCCGCTGGCGATCAGCAGCGCGAACGCCCAGCCATCGGCCCGCTCGATCAGCAGCAACCACAGGAACAGCGGGACGCCGAGCAGGCGCAGCACGCTCAGCGCGTTCGGCACGGTCAGGACGCGATCGGCGAAGACGCCCCGCACGCCGCCGCCTGCGGCGCGTTCCTCCGGTTGGGCGGTGCCCGATTCGGTTGTCACGACCCGTGCATACCCCACCCGCCCCGGTCCTCGCCATCTCCCTGCGCCGAATTTCCGGATATTGCCGCGGCAGGCACGTGCGAGGATGGTTTCCGCCACAGCGCGGCGGTGACAGAATGATTCGAAGTGTTTCTCATCGTGTGGCCGGTGAGCGAGAGGAAGTCATGTCCACATTCGACTACGACGTGGTGGTGATCGGTTCCGGTTTCGGCGGCAGCGTCAGCGCGCTGCGGCTCACCGAGAAGGGCTACCGGGTGGGCGTGCTCGAGGCAGGCCGCCGTTGGAACGCCGAGGACATCCCGCGCACCAATTGGAATGTCCGCAAGTCGATCTGGGCCCCGCGACTCGGCCTGACCGGACCGCAGCGGATCAGCCTGCTGGGCAAGTGCGCCGTGTTCTCCGGCGCGGGGGTCGGCGGCGGGTCGCTGATCTACGGGAACACGCTCTACGAACCGTTGCCGAACTTCTACACCGACCGGCAATGGGCGCACATCACCGATTGGCGCGCGGAACTGGCCCCGTACTACGACCAGGCCAAGCGCATGCTCGGCGTGGCGCCCAACCCGCGCACGACCCCGGCCGACGAGGTGATCCGGGAGATCGCCGAGGACCTCGGCGTGGCCGACACCTACCACCCGACCGAGGTCGGCGTGTTCTTCAACGAGAGCGCTCCCGGCACCGAGGTGGACGACCCCTATTTCGGCGGCGCGGGCCCGCGCCGCACCGGCTGTGTGCACTGCGCGCGCTGCTTCACCGGCTGCCCGCACAACGCCAAGAACACCACCACGACCAACTATCTCCACCTGGCCGAACAGGCCGGGGCGCAAATTCATCCGCTCACCACGGCCACCGCAGTGCGACCGCTGCCCGGCGGCGGTTACGCCGTCGACACCCAGCGTTCCGACCGCTGGATCCGCAAGCAGCGCAGAACCTTCACCGCCGAGCAGGTCGTGTTCGCAGGCGCCGCGCTCGGCACCCAGAAGCTGCTGCACAAGATGCGCGACGACGGCGTGCTGGCGCACCTGTCGCCCCGGCTGGGCGAACTGACCCGCAGCAACTCCGAGGCCATCCTCAACGTGGTCAGCCGCGCCCGCCGCGATTTCGCCGAGGGCATCGCGATCACCTCCTCGATCCACCCGGAGCCCGATACCCACGTCGAGGTGTGTCACTACGGCAAAGGCCAGAACGCGCTGTTCCCGATGTCGGTGCCCATCGTGGACGGCGGGGCGTTCCGCTTCCTGCGCTTCCTGCTGGCGATCGTGCTGCATCCGCTGGTGTTCCTGCGCAGTCTCGACGCGCGGCACGCCTCGGAGAAGTCGGTGATCCTGCTGATCATGCAGTCGCTGGACAACTCGCTGACCTCGTTCCGCAAGCGCGGGCGGCTGCGGACCAGGCAGGGCACCGGCGAGCCGAACCCGACCTGGATCCCGCTGGCCCATGACATCGGCAGGCGGTTCGGCGCCAAGGTCGACGGCGACACCCACGGGCTGATCATGGATGTGTTCGACATCCCCGCCACTGCCCACTACATCGGCGGATGCGTGATCGGCGACAGCCCGCGGACCGGCGTGGTGGACCCGTATCAGCGGGTCTACGGCCATCCCGGCCTGCACGTGGCGGACGGTTCGGCGGTGACCGCCAATCTCGGCGTGAACCCGTCGCTGACGATCACCGCGCAGGCCGAGCGCGCCATGGCGTACTGGCCCAACCACGACGATCCCGACCCCAGGCCGGAACTGGGTTCGCCCTACCGGCGCATCGCCGCGGTGCCCCCGGCGCATCCCACGGTGCCCGCGGCGGCGCCGGGCGCGCTGCGGCTGCCGATCGAGCCTGCGCCGCCCGGCGTCACGGCACGATGAGGGCTCGGCCACGCAGCGTGAACGGTCGGTTCCGGCTAGCGTGAGCCGTTGTGTCGGACAGTCGTATCGATTTGCGCTCCTACGTGCCCGCGGAGGAGGTCCGCGCCCGCGGACGCGCTCTGCGTCAGCGGGTTCCGGTCATCGCACGGGACCGGGAGGCGACCAGCGTGCGGCGGCCGGGTGTGCTCGACTTCGTCGAGGCGAGCAACGCGGGCCGGCTGGCGCACCTGATACCGCTGCGAATCGGGCGGATGATCGCTTCGCCGTTCACCTTCTACCGGGGCGCGGCGGGTCTGATGGCGGCCGATCTGGCGGGTGGCCCGGACAGTGGGCTCAGCGCCCAGTTGTGCGGTGACGCGCACGCGGCGAACTTCGGCCTGTACGGCACCGCGCGCGGCGAGATCATCATGGACATCAACGATTTCGACGAGACCGTGCCCGGCCCGTGGGAGTGGGATCTGGAGCGGCTGGCGGCCAGTTTGGTGCTGGCCGGACGCGAGGCGGGCGCCGACGAGGACGAGTGCCGCACCGCGGCGCGCGACGCCGCCCGCTCCTACCGCCTGGCCGCGGACGAGCTGGCCGCGATGCCGTTCATGACGTCCTGGTGCGCGCTTCCCGACGAGTCGGTGATCACCCGCGCCAAGGCCGACGCCTTGCTCGACGACTTCGAGAAGGCGGCCAAGAAGGCACGCAAGAACACCAGCGCCAAGGTGGTGGCGAAGTGGACCGAGCACCTGGAGGATCACCGGACCGGCATCCGCAAGCACCGCTTTCTCAGCGATCCCCCGATCCTCACCGCGGTGGACGAGCATGTCGCCGCGGCGGTGATCGGCGGCCTGGAGCGCTACGCCGACACCCTGTCCGAGTCGCGGCGCACCCTGCTGACCCGATTCGCGGTGTCGGACATCGCGTTCCGGATCGTCGGGACCGGAAGCGTCGGCTTGCACAGCTACCTCGCGCTGCTGCACGGCAACGACGGCGAAGCGCTGGTCCTACAGGTGAAGCAGGCCGCGACGGCGGCACTCGCCCCGTTCCTGCCGTCCCATGCCGTGCGCCACGAGGGAGAGCGAATCGTGCAGGGGGCGCGGCTCGTCCAGTCCGAATCCGACATCCTGCTCGGCTGGACCTCGCTCGCCCCGGCCGCTGACGGCGCCGAATTGCCTTTCATCGTCCGGCAGTTCCGCAACCTGAAGGGCAGCATCGATCCCGCCGAGCTGCCCGCGACCGATTTGGACGACTACGGGCGGCTGGCGGGCGCACTGCTGGCCAGGGCCCATTCCCGGTCGCTGGATCCGCGCTTGCTGTCGGGCTATCTGGATGGTGACGAGCGCTTCGACGATGCGGTGGCCGCGTTCGCGGTGCGCTACGCCGACCGCACCGAGGCCGACCATGCCGAACTGGTCGAGGCCGTGCGGACCGGCCGGGTCGACGCAGCGGAACCGGAGTAGCGCCTCCACCCGGGCGTGCACCCGACACGCCGTTCGCGCGGCGTGGGCGCGGCGAACCCGTTGCGGCACCTCGTATCCTGTCGAGTGTCGACGTGAAGGGTGGCCGCCAATGCTCGTGCGAGTCCAGAACGCCGCAGGCACCAATGCCGAGCGCGCGCTGATCGATTGGCTGCGCACCTGGAAGGACTCCGCGAGTCCGCACGGTGTCGCGACGATCACCTGCAGCCTGTTCCACAAGGATCGGCTGCACCAGTTCGATGCCGTGATCTGGACACCGACCAGCTGCGTGGTGATCGAGGCCGACGCGCTCGTCGCCCGCCAGGACGGTGTGCTCGAGGTCCCGCTGAACGGGCCGTGGAGCATCGGCGGCGAACCGATCGCGACGGAGAGCCGCGACCGCCGCACCCCGCTGGACAAGTCCCGCGAGCACACCTTCGCGCTGCAGGAATGGCTGGCCGCCCGCGGTCTCGGGCAGCGCGTCGTGCACGGCGTCGCGCTGCTCGTCACGTTGCCCGGCGCCCAGCTCCAGCTCGAACAGCGCTGGGCCGATCCGAGTTTCGACGTGATCATCGGCGACGATCCCGGCCGGCTCCGGCACTACTTCGACGCGCTCGCCGCCGAGGAGAAACACCTCTGGACGGCCAACGACGTCGCTGTCGCGTTCCGCGGGCTCGGCATCCTGCCCTATCTGCCCGCGCCGCAGGAACTGATCAACGAGGGCTTTCTCGGCCCGATCGACATCACGCTCTGGCACGGCGGCCCCAATCAGGCGCAGGCCGAGGCCTACGCGGAGGAACTCGCGCAGGCCGAACGAGAGGCGCAGGCGTCCCGGTACGCCATCCGGGCTCCCTGGTACAGCCCGTGGAAGTTGTACCCACGGGAAAGCGGTGACCTCGACTTCGGCCGCGCGGTGATGCGCACCCTCCTGGCGATCGGCATGGTGGTCGGCTTCGTCTGGATGGTGTGGTTCCTGGTCACCGCCCTGACGACGTACGGGCCGGGCTGATCGGCCGCGCGCGGGCAGCGGCCGATCGTGGCAGCCGCTACGAAGACGCCGAGATCGGCTGGTTCCGCTCGAAGACGCTCGCGTCGTCGAGCATGGCCGCGCGCAGCACCGACTCCGGCACCCCCATGGCCTCGACCAGGGTCAGCGCGTGCGGACGCAGCCGGTCGACCAGCTCGTTCACGCCACGGCGCACGGCCTTGGCCCGGTCCACCGACATGAACCGGTGCATGATGTACCAGGCCTGGTTCTCCTCGATGGTGGAGTAGACGAACAGGTCGCACATCCAGTCGGCGAGTTCGCGCGCCTCGGGGTCCTCGATGTCGGAGATGCCCTCGATGAACGCCTCGAGCACCAGGCGGTCGATGTGCGCCGCGCCCGCGGCCAGGATGTGGTCCTGGGCGTTGTTGAACGCCTCGAACGGACCGGTCTCCTCGGCCCTGGCGCGCAGCCGGTGCGCCGCGGTCCGGACCAGGTAGTCCTCGCGGTCGGCGAACAACTGCAACTGCACCACCCGGCGGGACAGGTCGCCCTCGTCGATGGAGTCGTCTCCCCGGTCACGCAGGGTCTGGATGAGCTGGCGCACGCCGGACCGCTTGCGCACCACGTCACCGGCCATGGTGGCGGCGAAGCGCACCCAGCCCAGCGCGTCCAGGTCGCGCACCTCGTCGGCGTAGGAGGTGAGCAGTTCCTTGGCCACCAGCTGGGTGAGCACGACGTTGTCGCCCTCGAAGGTGGTGAAGACGTCGGTGTCGGCCTTCAAGGTGACCAGCCGGTTCTCCGTGAGGTAGCCGGCGCCGCCGCACGCTTCGCGGCACTCCTGGATGGCGCGGGTGGCGTGGTTGGTCTGCGCTACCTTCAGGCCCGCGGCGCGCTTCTCCAGCGCGCGCTGCGCGCCCTCCTCGAGGTTCTGGCCGGTCTGCACCAGATGCATCCGGCGCACCAGGTCGTTCTGCGCGAACGCGAGGGCGTAGGACTTGGCGACCAGCGGCAGCAGCCTGCGCTGATGGCTGCGGTAGTCCAGCAGCACGGTCTCCACACCGGTGTCGGGGTCGGAGAACTGCCTGCGTTGCAGGGCGTAGCGCACCGCGATGCTCAGCGCGACCCGCGCGCCGGCCGCCGCGGCGCCGCCGACGCTGACCCGCCCGCGCACCAGGGTGCCGAGCGTGGTGAAGAACCGGCGGCTCGGGTTCTCGATCTCGGAGCTGTAGGTGCCGTCCGGCGCGACATCGGCATAGCGGTTGAGCAGGTTCTCCCGGGGCACCCGCACGTGGTCGAAGACGATGCGCCCGTTGTCCACGCCCGGCAGGCCGCCTTTGAGACCGTCGTCGTAGGTGGTCACGCCGGGCAGGTCGGCGCCGTTCTCGTCGCGGATCGGCACCAGCAGGCAGTGCACGCCCTTGTTCTCGCCGAGCGTGATCAGCTGCGCGAACACCGCGGCCATCCGCGCGTGTTCGGCCGCGCCGCCGATGTAGTCCTTACGGGCCGACGGCGTCGGCGAGTGCACCACGAACTCCTGGGTCTGCGGGTCGTAGGTTGCGGTGGTCTCCAGGTTCGCGACGTCGCTGCCGTGCCCGGACTCGGTCATGGCGAAGCAACCGAGCAGGTCCAGCGAGATCAAGCGCTCGATGTACTCGCGGTGCCGTTCGGTGCCGAGGTTCTCCACCGCGCCACCGAACAGTCCCCACTGCACGCCCGATTTCACCCACAGCGACAGATCCGCGTACGCCAGCATCTCCAGCCCGACCACCGCGGCGCCCGGCTCACTGGTACCGCCGTTCTCCCGGCGGAACCCGCGCTCGGCGAACCCCATGGTGGAGATCGCCTTCATCTGCTCGAGTACCCGCGCTCGCGCGGCCTTGTAGTCCAGGTAGGGGTCGCCGGTGAACTCCTCCCCGGCCAGCAGGGTCCGGGCTTCGTCCCGGACGGCCGCCCAGGGTCCGTCGAGTGCCGCGCGTAGGTGGTCCGCCGTCGTTGCCGTGCCGCTAGTCATGTCTCGACGATAGCCCGGTAGACGGGCGGCAAACCGTGATGCGCGACAACTCCGGGACGGGGTCTTGCTAGACCGTTGAACACGCGTTTAATATACTGAACATGTGTTTAACCAACAGCCCGTTCCGCAAGGATCCGCCGAGGATCTGACCACCGCGGCCCGCATTCGCGATACCGCGATCGAGGTGTTCGGCGAGCACGGATTCCAAGTCGGAGTCCGCAAGATCGCCGCCGCCGCCGGCGTCTCGCCCGGGTTGGTCAACCATCACTTCGGTTCCAAGGACGGCCTGCGCGCCGCCTGCGACGACCGAGTCCTGCAGCTGATCCGCGACGAGAAGGTCAAGGCGATCACCGCGTCGTCCATGAAGGCGGGCATGCTCGACGCCCTGGCCGAGGTCGAGTCGTACGCGCCGCTGGTCGCCTATATGGTGCGCAGCCTGCAGGCGGGCGGACCGATGGCGGAATCGTTGTTCGAGCACATGGCCGCCGATGCCGAGGGCTATCTCGAGAAGGCGGTCGAGGCGGGCAGGGTCAAGCCGAGCCGCGATCCCGCGGCGCGCGCCCGTTATCTGATGATGCTGAACGTCGGCGCGACCATGCTGTACATGCAGATGCGCCAGCACCGCGACGAGAAGATCGACTATCGCAAGGCGATTCGCGAACTCACCGAAGAACTCACCCCACCGGCCCTGGAGTTCTACACCCAAGGGCTGATCACCGATCCCACGATCTTGGACACATTCACCAAGGAGAAGTGATGTCCGACATTATCGAAGTCCGCGGTCTCCGCAAGACTTTCGGTCACGTCACCGCGCTGGACGGCCTCGACCTCACGGTCACCGAGGGCGAGATCCACGGCTTCCTCGGCCCCAACGGCGCGGGCAAGTCCACCACCATCCGGGTACTACTCGGCATCCTGCGCGCCACGGGCGGGCAGGCCAGGCTGTTCGGGCGCGACCCGTGGGCCGACGCGGTCGCCCTGCACCGCGAACTGGCTTATGTGCCGGGCGATGTGACGCTGTGGCCGTCGCTGTCGGGCGGGGAGACCATCGATCTGCTCTCCCGGATGCGAGGCGGTCTCGACGAGAAACGCAGGGACGAGCTGATCGAGCGCTTCGACCTCGACCCCCGCAAGAAGGCGCGCACCTACTCCAAGGGCAACCGCCAGAAGGTCGCGCTGGTCGCGGCGCTGGCCTCCGGCGCGCGGCTGCTCCTGCTCGACGAGCCGACCTCGGGTCTGGACCCGCTGATGGAGCAGGTCTTCCGGGAGTGTGTGCACGAGGCGCGCGAGCGCGGCGCGACGGTCCTGCTGTCGAGCCACATCTTGTCCGAGGTCGAGGTGCTGTGCGACCGGGTGACCATCATCCGGGCCGGGCGCACGGTGGAGAGCGGGTCGCTGTCGGACCTGCGCCACCTGTCGCGCACGTCGATCACCGCCGAATTGATCGGGGACGCGGGCGATCTGAGCCGCATCCCCGGCGTGGAGGACATCGAACTCGACGACCACACGCTGCGCTGCCAGGTCGACAACGAGCACTTGGGCGAGCTGATCCGGGTGCTGGGCGACGCGGGCGTGCGCAGCCTGACCAGCACGCCGCCGACGCTCGAGGAGCTGTTTTTGCGGCACTACCACGTCGACGGCCACGACGCCGAGTCCGCCGCGGTCACCGGGGAGAAGGTGCGAGCATGACCACCGCCATCGCCGGGCGCGCCGCGCCGGCGTCGGCGCCGGCGCTCGGCGTCTCCCGCGACTTCGCGGGCACCGGGCGGTTGCTGCGGCTGTACCTGCGCCGCGACCGGATCGTGCTGCCGCTGTGGACGCTGCTCATCGGCGTAATGCCCGCGTTCCAGGTGGTCAGCATCAAGGACCTGTACGACAACCAGGCGTCCTTGGACAGCTTCGCGCGCACTACGGCCGACAGCCCCGCGCTGATCGCCATGTACGGTCCGGTGTTCAGCTCGGCGCTCGGCTCGATCGGCACCTGGAAAGCCGGCGCCATGTACACCATGATCGCCATCGCGACGGTGCTCACGGTGATCCGGCACACCCGCGTCGAGGAGGAGACCGGGCGCGCGGAACTGGTGGGCGCCACCAGTATCGGGCGTTTCGCCGGTCTCACCGCCACCCTGATCATGACCTACACCGGGGCGATGCTCGCCGGGATCGTGTGCGCTTCGGCGCTGTATGCCGCCGACCTGCCCGGCGCGGGATCGGTGGCCTTCGGCGCCGCGCTGGCGGCGTCCGGCATCGTCTGGGCGGCGATCGCCGCGGTCGCCGCTCAGGTGAGCGCCGGTGCGCGAGTGGCGCGCGGCGTAGCCTTCGGCGCCCTCGGCGCGGCCTTCGCCTTGCGGGCGGTCGGCGACGCCGGAAACGGTGTGCTGTCCTGGTTCTCGCCGATCGGATGGTCGTTGCAGATCCGCCCGTACGCCGACGAACGATGGTGGGTGCTGCTGCCCTTCGCCGTCCTCGCCGTGGCGGGCACCGCGCTGGCGTACACGTTGCTCGGCAATCGCGACGTCGGTTCGGGGCTCATCGCCGAGCGTCCCGGGCCGCCGGCCGCGGCGCCCGTGCTGTCCGGCCCGTTCGGATTGGCCTGGCGGTTGCAGCGCGGCACCCTACTGGCGTGGACGGTCGGCTTCGCCCTGTACGGCCTGCTGATCGGCGGCGCGGTCGACAGCGTCGGCGACATGCTCGACGGCAGCGCGTCCATCCGCGACATGGTCACCCGGATGGGCGGCTCCCAGCAGCTACAGCAGTCGTTCATCACCTACGCGATCACGATGCTGGCCGCGGCGGCCTCCGCCTACTCGATCTCGGCCGCCCTGCGCCTGCACGACGAGGAGACCAGCGCCCGGGTCGAGGCGACGCTGTCCGGTGCGGTGGGCCGCGTGCGCTACGCGCTGAGCCACATCGGCTTCGCGCTGCTCGGGCCCGCCACGGCACTGCTGGTCTCCGGCGTGGCGATCGGCATCGTGTACGGCGCCACCGGCGGTGATCTCGGCACGAAACTCGGGCAATCGATCGGCGCCGCCGCCGTGCAGGTACCCGCGGTCTGGGTCGTCACGGGCATCGCGGTCGCGCTCTACGGTGTCGCACCGCGCTTCGCCCCGGTCGCCTGGGGTGTGCTCAGCGCCATGGTGGTGATCTTCTTCGTGGGTTCGCTGGACGGGCTGCCGCAATGGATGGTGGATCTGGTGCCGTTCGTCCACCCACCGAAGGTGCCCGGCGCCGAATTCCAGGCGCTGCCGGTGCTGTGGCTGCTCGCGGTCGCCGCGGTCCTGCTGGCCGTCGGCGTCACCGCGTTCCGCAGGCGCGACCTGCGCTGACGACGGACCCCGTGGCCCGCGCGAAGCCGCTTCGCGCGGGCCACTTCTCGTCCGGGGGCAGATCGCCTCGCCTCGCGCCGGTCCTCGCGGGCTTGCCGATCGACCGCGGCCACGGGTGACCGTGGTAGCGCGCCGAGCGCGTCACCCGTTGGGCTCGATACCGAGCTTCCCGGCCAGTCGCGCGAGGTAGGCGCGCACGTCCTCCGCCGCGCGATCGGGCAGCCCGAAAACCGCTTCGGTGACACCCGCTTCGGCCCAGCGCGCCAGCTGCTCGGCGTCGTGCCGCCCGGCGAGCGCGACGACCTCGGGGCGGTCGGCGCGCCCGTGCTCGCGCCACACTCGGTGCAGCAGTGCGATTTTCTGATCCAACCCGTCCTCGGTCGGCGTGGTGATCCATCCGTCGGCGTAGTTCGCCAACCAGGTGAAATTCTTCTCGGTGCCCGCCGCGCCGAGCAGGACCGGAATGCGCTTCTGCACCGGCTTCGGCCAGGACCAGCTGGCGCCGAAGGTGACGAACTCGCCGTCGAAGTCCGCCTCCTCTTCCGTCCAGAGCACACGCATGGCCTCGAGATGCTCACGCAGCACCGTCCTGCGCTTGCCCGCGGGCACACCGTGGTGGGCCAGCTCGTCGGTGTTCCAGCCGAATCCGACGCCGAGACTGACCCGGCCGCCGGACAGATGGTCGAGTGAGGCGATGGTCTTGGCCAGCGTGATCGGGTGATGCTCGGCGGGCAGCGCCACCGCGGTGGACAACCCGATGCGCTCGGTCACGGACGCGGCGGTACCCAGCGCGACCCACGGATCCAGGGTGCGCAGATAGCGGTCGTCGGGCAGGCTCGCATCGCCGGTGCGCGGGTGCGCCGCCGCGCGAACCACCGGGATGTGCGTGTGCTCGGGGACATAGAACGTGTCGAAACCGGCACGCTCGGCGGCCACCGCCGCATCCGCGGGGGTGATGCCCCGATCGCTGGTGAACAACACGATTCCGTACCGCACCGTACGCGCTCCCATCGCCGAAATTAGAACAAGTTCTACCACGATTCGCCGGGTCCACCAAGGGGTGAGCGGCACCGGCGCGCCCGCCACGACCCGCACGGATGCCAAGGAGACGTCGGATGACTAGGTTCGCCTGCATGAGTCTCGACGCATCTTCCGTAGGCGATGTCACCACCGAACGGGTGGATCACCTCGGCTGGCGTCGCGGGCTTCGCCTGCGGCGCGCCCGGCCCATACCCGTCGTCACCCAGGCCGTCGGCCTGCTGGTGGCCGACCGGCAGGCGACCGCGGACACCATCGTCACCGCGCCGACGCCGTTGCAGCCGATCGACCTCACCGATGACGCCAGAGTGGCCGAAGTCCTCGACCTCGCGGTCCGGGTCGGCGAGGTGGTGCTCGCCTCCGGCACCGGCGTGGTGGACACCACCACGACGGTACGGTTCATCGCCGCCACCTACGGCCTGTCCCGCTGCAGCATCGATGTCACCTACGACGCCATCCGCATCTGGGCCGACCGCGGGCCCGCGCTGCCGCCGGCCAGCACCATGCGGATCGTGCACTATCGCGCCCTGGACTTCACCCGGCTCGCCGCGGTGGACCGACTCACCCGCCGAATCCGCAACGAACTGGTACCCCCGGACCAGGCCCGCGCCGCACTCGACGCCATCACCTCCGCGCCGCACCCCTACCCCCGGTGGACCGCCACCGCCGCGTGGTCGCTGATGGCGGCCGCGATCGCCGCGCTGCTCGGCGCCGGCGCCCTCGTGGCCGCGGTCAGTTTCGCGACCACCGCGGCGATCGACCGCACCAATCGCGTCCTCAATCGCTACGGACTGCCCTTCTTCTTCCAGCACATGGTGGGCGGTGCCATCGCCGCGATCCCGGCCATCGTGCTGGCGAGCCTGGCCGCGCGCTTGCGGATCGACGCCGACCCGACCCTGATCATCGCCGCCGGGATCACCGTGCTGCTGAGTGGATTGCAACTGGTCGGCTCGGTGCAGGACGCGATCACCGGCGCCCCCATCACCGCCACGGCCCGCATGCTCGAGGTGATGATGATGACCGGCGGCATCATCGCGGGCATCGCGTTCACCCTGCGCATCGCCGACCTCCTCGACGCCACGGTGCCACCGGTCTATCTGACCTCCGCCGGCGACATCACCGACCTGCCGGTGAAGATCCTGGCCGGTGCGGTGGCGGCCCTGGCGTTCGCGCTCGCCTGCTACGCCGAGCGCCGGGCCCTCGCCGCCGCGGCGGGCAGCGGCGCCGCGGGCATCATCTGCTTCCTGCTCGTCCAGCAGGCCGGGTTCGGTCCCGTGATCTCCTCCGGCGCGGCCGCCACGCTGGTCGGGCTGGCCGGTGGCCTGATGGCCCGCCGGGCGCTGACTCCCCCGCTGGTCGTCGCGGTCGCGGGCATCACCCCGTTGCTGCCCGGCCTCAAGGTCTACCGCGGGCTCTACGCCCTGCTCAACGACGAACTGCTGATCGGAGGCAACCAACTGCTGTCGGCCTTCGGCATCGGCTGCGCGCTGGCTGCCGGTGTCACCCTCGGCGAGTGGTGCGACCGCACCGTGCGCAGGCCCCGGATACTGCGCCGGTTCGGCTCGCTGCGCCGCCCGATCGTGCGGCGACGGCGCCGCTCGGCGTCCGCGCACTGAACCGCGAGGCGCATGCGCGCCGAACGCCCGCCCGGTAACCTCTTATCGAACTGGTCAGGGCGGCGCAATGCGATGGCGGCCCCGGTGTGAGGTGAGGTGGTTCGGACATGCCGGAAACAGATCCGTTCTCGAAGCAGATCCGTACCGCCACCGCGCAGCAGCACGCGGACGCGGAGAACTCCCGCTTCATGAGCGACATGCTGGGCGGATCCCTCGGCGTCGACTCGTATCACCGCTACACCGGTCAGCTCTGGTTCATCTACCGCGCGCTCGAACAGCGGTGGGAGACGCTGGCCGACGACCCGGTCGCCGGACCGTTCATCCGGCCGGAGCTGGCCCGCACCGCGGAGCTCGAACGCGATCTCGCGCATCTGCTGGGCTCCGGCTGGCGTACCGGCCTGGAACCGTTGCCCGCCACCGCGGCCTACGCCGAACGCATCGACGCGTGCGCGCGCGACTGGCCCGCCGGGTACATCGCCCACCACTACACCCGCTACCTCGGTGACCTGTCCGGCGGACAAGTCATCCGCGGCACCGCCGAAAAGCTGTGGAACCTTCCCCATCGCGGCGACGGGGTGCGTTTCTACGTCTTCGACGGCGTACGCAATCCGGCGGCGTTCAAGCGGGAATACCGCGGCCTGCTCGATCGCCTGCCGCTCGATGATCTGGAGCGCCGCCGCGTACTCGACGAGGGCAAGCGCGCCTTCGCGATGAACACCGCGGTCTTCGAGGAACTCGCCGAGGAATTCCCGGCCGCTCAGTAGCCCGATCCACATGACGCATCGCGCTGCGGCGCGCGGCATTTCGGCAGTGCTGCGCGAATGCCGGGGACGTGGGACAGTCATGGTATGAGAGCGCGCCGTCGCATCGCTGTGGTTCTAGCCGGTCTTGTCGGCGTCGGTCTGGTGGGGGGTTGTGGCACGACGTCCGACCCCGGCGCCGGGCCCGGCTCGTCGACGGCGGCACAGATCGTGCCCCTGATCTCGACGAACGATTTGCGTCCCGCGCAGCCGGACGAGGTGCACCTGTTCGGCTTCAACGATCTGCACGGAAACCTCCAGCCGCCGAGCGGGTCCAATGGGAAGATCGGCAAATACGACGCGGGCGGAGCCGCCTATCTCGCAACCCATCTGGCCCGGCTGAAGGCCGCCTATCCGTCCAGCGCCGTACTGGCGGCCGGGGACAACATCGGGGCGAGCCCGCTGGTCTCCAGCCTGTTCCACGACGAGCCGACGATCGAGTTCCTCGGCAATGTGGGAGTGGCCGCCTCCGCGGTCGGCAATCACGAATTCGACGACGGTGTACGAGAATTGACGCGTTTGCAGCAGGGCGGGTGCGCGTGGGACGGATGTTCTCCCGGCGCTCCGTTCACCGGCGCGAAATTCCCCTACCTGGCCGCGAACGTCACCGACGCGCAGGGCAACCTGCCACCCGCACTGCGCCCGTGGACCCTGCTGGAGGTGGGCGGGCACCGGATCGGCGTCGTCGGCACCGTCACCCCCGAAACCGCGAATATCGTTCTGCCCGAGGGCATCCGGGGCTATCTGTTCGGCGACGAGGCCGCCGCGATCAACCGCTATGTGCCGGAAATCAGAGCGGCGGGCGCGGAGGCGATCGTGGCGCTGGTGCACGACGGCGGCTCCCAGCGGCCCGAACCGGACGCACCACTGGACTACAACGGCTGCGCGAACGTCACCCCGAACGTGACCGGGCTGGCCGAGCGGATCGACCCCGCGGTCCGGGCGGTGTTCACCGCGCACAGCCACCAGCCCTACGTGTGCACCGCCGGGGGCAAGGTCATCACCCAGGCATCGTCCTATGGACGGCTCATCACCGATGTCACGCTGCATTTCGGCCCCGACGGCGTGCAAGCGTCGGCGGTCAATCGAGTGGTGACCCGCGAGGTGACACCCGACGCCCCGACGACCGCGCTGATCGATTTCTACACCGAGCAGTCCCGGCCTCGCGCGGGCCGCGTGGTCGGCGCGACCGCGGCCACCCTGCCGCACGAGCCGAACCCGGCGGGCACCTCACCGCTGGGCGACGTGATCGCCGATTCCATGCTGTCGGTCACCGCGGGCCCGGCCGCCGCCGTGGCCGCTTTCATGAACCCAGGCGGCGTACGCGCCGATCTGAAACAGGGACCGATCACCTACGGCGACCTCTACACCGTCCAGCCGTTCGGCAACCAGGTCGTCACGCTCACGCTCACCGGCAGCCAGATTCTGCGCCTGCTGGAGCAGCAGTGGACCAACCCCGGCAATCCGACGATCCTGTCCCTCGCGGGCATCGGCTACGCCTACTCCGATACCGCTCCCACAGGCGCGAAGGTGATCGCGGGCAGCGTCCGCATCGGAGGACAGCCGCTCAACCCGGTCGCCGCCTATCGCGTAACGACCAACAACTTCCTCGCTTCGGGCGGCGACGGATTCACCGTCTTCACCGAGGGCGCCGACACCGCGGTGGGCCCGACCGACCTGGACGCCTTCGAGACGTTCCTGCGTGACAAGCCCCCGTTGCAAGCCCCGTCCGCACGGGTCGAGAAGAAGTAGCCGCATCGGGACGCCATGAAGTTGCTGGACACTCGACCAGAACGCGAGTAACTAGAAATCCATGTAACACATACCGTTTGACCTGCACGGACGGTGATCAGCCCCACAGGCCACACGGCCCATGATCGCTTGCCGGGGCAGCGCGCGCTCCATTACTCTTCAGTAATAAGTCAGGACGAAGGTGTTCCTACTTTCGGCCCGACGTCTGTCGCTGGGGGCCGAATCAACGCTGTCCGCATCCATTGCCGCATGCCGGATGACTTGTGCGACAACATGGTTCGAGTAAGCAGCAGGAGAGTGCGATGGCCACTTACATCGTGACGGGCGGAACCGGATTCTTGGGCAGGCGGGTCGTGCAGGACCTGCTGGATCGCGACGCCGACGCGATCGTCCACGTGCTGGTGCGTGAGACGTCGCTGGCGAAATTCACCGACATCGCGGCGGGCTGGCGCGGCGCCGAGCGGGTCTTCGCGCTCATCGGCGATCTCACCGCCGAGGGCCTGGGATTGGCGTGCGAGGCGCCGCGGGCCGACCACGTGGTCCACCTGGGCGCCGTCTACGACATGACCGCCGACGAGGACACCGCGCACGCGGCGAACGTCACCGGCACGCGCTCGGTGCTGGCCCTGGCCCGCGAGCTGGGCGCGGTGCTGCACCACGTCTCCTCGGTGGCCGTGGCAGGCGACCACAAAGGCAAGTTCTTCGAGGAGGACTTCGACCTCGGGCAGCGGCTGACCTCGCCGTATCACCGCACCAAGTTCGCCGCCGAGAAGCTCGTCCGCGAGTCGCGTGGCGTGCGCTGGCGGGTCTATCGCCCCGCGATCATCGTGGGCGATTCCCGCACCGGCGAGATGGACAAGATCGACGGCCCCTACTACTTCTTCGGCGCGATCGCGCGGCTGGCCGCGCTGCCGTCCGAGCTGCCGTTGCCGCTCCCCGACCTCGGCGCCACGAATATCGTTCCGGTGGACTATGTCTCGGCCGCAATGGCCGAGCTGATCCGCCGCCCCGGCCTGGACGGACGCACCTTCCACCTGGTCAACCCGGAGCCGCAGCCGTTCGGCGAGGTGTACCGCGCGCTCGCCGCCGCCGCGGGCGCCCCGACCGGTGTCGGCACGGTGCCGGGCAGCGCATTGGCGCTCAGCGGGCTCGCGCAGATCCCCGGCCTCACCGCCGTGCGCGATTTCCTGCTCGAGCAGGTGGGCATCCCGGTCGAAGTCGCTCCACACACCTCGTTCTCAGCGGAGTTCATCAGCGACTCCACCCGCGCCCAGCTGCGCGGGTGCGGCCTGACGGTGCCGTCGTTCGACAGCTACGCCGAGCGGCTGTGGCAGTACTGGCGCGACCACCTCGACCCGCAGCGCGGACGCGTGTCCATCACCGGCGACCCGCTCGCCGGACGGGTCGTGCTGATCACCGGCGCGTCCTCCGGTATCGGGCTGGCCACCGCGCACGCCGTCGCCCGGCGCGGCGCCACGGTCCTGATGGTCGCCCGTGGCCACGACGACCTGGCGGCCGCCGCTGACGCCGTGCGCGCCGAAGGCGGTGTCGCGCATACCTATCCGTGCGACATCACCGACTCCGAAGCGGTCGAGAAGCTCGTGCAGTGCGTGCTCGACGACCACGGCCACGTCGACTACCTGGTGAACAACGCGGGCCGCTCGATCCGCCGCTCGGTGCTCAACTCCACCGACCGGATGCACGATTTCGAGCGCACCATGGCGGTGAACTACTTCGGCGCCGTGCGGCTGATCCTCGGACTGCTGCCGTCGATGCGGGCGCGCCGCTTCGGGCACGTGGTGAACATCTCCTCGATCGCGGTGCAGACCAAGGTGCCCCGATTCGCCGCCTATGTGGCGAGCAAGTCGGCGCTGGACAACTTCAGCGAGATCGCGGCGGTGGAGAACCGGGATGCCGGGATCACGTTCACCTCGGTGCGGATGCCGCTGGTGCGGACCCCGATGATCGCGCCGACCGACCTCTACCGCTCGCTTCCGGTGCCGGATCCGGAGCAGGCCGCCGCGATCGTGGTGCGTGCGCTCGAGGACCGGCCGCATCGCATCGACACGCCGGTCGGCACCTTCGCCCAGGCGGTGGAATTGCTGATGCCGTCGGTGAAGCGTCAGATCATGCACCAGGGCTACCGCATGTTCGGCGAGTCCCGCGCCGCGCAGGGCGACGCGGAGCGCCGTGCGGCCGATCCGTCGCCCGCCACCGCGCCCGCGACCGGCGGCGGCGCGCTGTCCGCGCTGGCCCCGGTGATCATGCCGCTCATGGCGCTGCCGGCCCCCGCGGCGCGCATCGCTCGTGTGGTCCCGGGCTTGCACTGGTAGCTCCGCACAGCCGAGTGGGGCCGACCTCGGTCGGCCCCACTCCTGCGGATTCCCGGTCCCGCGCGGTCACATCCGGTACACCGCGAACTCCACGGCGGGCCACATGGCCCAGCGGTAGTCCGTGTGCGCGGCCGGACGGATGCCGCCCTCGCACACCGGATCACCACTCGCGCAGTAGTTTCCGGTCCGCCAGGCGTATTGCTCCGGCACCGACCAGCCGACCAGCCGGATCGGATCACCGAACAACAGGACCGCGGCCACGCGGGATTCCAGATCCGCGGGCAGGGTCCGGATGCCACCGAGCGCGGTCACGATGCCGGTGCCGAGCACCCCGTGCGTCACGACGGCCCCCTGCGAGAAGCCGACCAGGACGAACCGCTGATCCGGGCACCGCGCCGCTTGCCACAGCACATGGGCGGTCATGTCCTGGGTGCCGCGGCCGATCGAGGACGGGTCGAGCAGGTCTGCGGGGTAGTCCACCCGATATGCCTGCGAATCGACCGGAAGTGCTCGCCACAGTGCGTCATAGAGCGGGTCGCCCACCACCGCACCCAGATATCCGGGTTCGTGGGTGCCCCGGGCGACGACCACGTCGACCGCCGCACAGGACGTCGCCCATGCGTGCAATCCCGTCGCAGCCCCGAACCCCGCGACGAGCAATAGCACAGCGAATGCCTCTACTACACGCCACTTTTCGAAGTGAATTACCTTCCGGTTGGCCATCGTACTCACCTACTCACGCCGTTGTGAGACAGCCGAGCGACACTTGTCAGTGACAATTACTCGGCTATATCCGCGAAGGTAAGAACGGTCCAGGAGGCCGTCAAGGAACTCCACCCGACCGATACCGAGTCAGCGCCGAATCGTGTTCTCCGGAGTTTTTACGGTACGAGAACCGCTGCGCCCGTGAATAGTCCGTGCGCGAGGTCGATCAGCGCCCGATCGGCCATGTCCAGGGAGTACCCGTGCGTGGTCAGATGTATCCGGTGCTCGCCGGCGAAAGCCAGGAATTCGCGAGCGTCCGCACGGGTGTTCGCGGTGACCGATCGAATCTCCCTTTCCTGGAACAGATGCCGCTGATAGTTCAGCGCGGGAATGTCGCTGAGATGAATACCGGCGACGGCGAGGATCCCGCCACGATCGAGCGCCGCGAGCGCGGGCGGCACCAGCTCACCGACCGGCGCGAACAGGATCGCCGAATCCAGCAGCACCGGAGGCGGATCCGCGGCGCCCTGCACCGACGCGGCGCCGAGCGCGGTCGCGAGTTCCCGCGCCGCCGGATCTCGGGTCATCACGTGTACTTCCGCTCCTTGCGCGGCGGCCACCTGGGCGGCGATGTGCGCACTGCCGCCGAAGCCGTAGATTCCCAGCCGACCGCCCGGCGGAACGGCGGCCCGCAGCAGCGCCCGGTACCCGATGATGCCCGCGCACAGCAAGGGGGCGGTGTCGGCATCCGAGTACCCCGCGGGCAAGCGCAATGCGTATGCCGCAGGAACACAAGCGAATTCGGCGTAACCACCGTCGGCGTCCCAGCCGGTGTAGGCCGAATGCGGACAGAGGTTCTCCGCGCCGCGCAGGCAGAACTTGCACTCCCCGCACGTGTGCCGCAGCCAGGCGATGCCCACCCGGTCCCCCACCGCGAAACCCTCCCCCTCCGCACCCTGCCCGACCGTGACGATCTCGCCGACGACCTCATGCCCCGGCACAACTCCGGCCCGGTGCACCGGAAGATCACCTTCGGCCACGTGCAGGTCGGTCCGGCACACGCCGCAGGCCAGTACACGCACCACCAGCTCGCCGGGACCGGGTTCCGGGACGGAGGTTCGATCCGCGTGCAACGGGACGCCATCGATCGGGCCCGGCCTGCGCACCCGCCAGCATCGCATCGAAGCCCTACCGCCGCGGATCTGGCTCATCGTCGGATCACCTCGCTCCGATCGGATCGACACGGACCGGGCATCCCGGCGGGGCCGGGTGCGCCGAAATCACCCTACTCGGCGGATTCGGCCACACCGCCCACCGACGTCTGATACGTTTCTGTATCGAGTACATTTCTGTATCCGATGCCCTGATCGAGATCAGATGCCCTGGTCGAGGCCGAACCGAGGAGGTGCCCGATGGCGTCCGATGCCGCGCAGGCCGCACCCGCCCGGGTCACCCGCCGCCGCGCCGAAACCAGGAACCGGCTGCTGACCGCGGCCTACGACGCGTTCGCCGAGGAAGGCTTCGGGCGCGCCACCGTGGAGCGGGTGTGCGAGCGCGCCGGATTCACCCGCGGGGCGTTCTACTCGAACTTCAGCTCGCTGGACGAGCTGTTCCTGGCCATGTGGGAGCAGCGCTCGACGGCGATGCTCACCGAGGCGGGCGCCATCCTCGACGAGATCGCCGCCGACGGCGCCGATGACGTGCGCGCTGCGGTCCGGCGACTGGAACGGGCGGTGCCGGTCGACGAGGGCTGGTACCGGATCACCGCCGAATTCACCGCGCACGCCCTGCGCACCCCCGCGCTGCGCCGGGTGATGGCCGCCCGCGAGGAAGCCATCGTCGCGGCCCTCATGCCGACCATCGTCGCGGCGCTCGCCCGCGGCGGCCGCACCGTGCCGGACCCGGAGGCGTTCGGCCAAGCGCTCATCGCCGTCCACGACGGGACCAGCGTGCAGGTCCTGATGGAGCCGGACAGCCGTGCCGCGCGCGAGCGCCGCACCGAACTGTTCCACCACGTCGTGCTGGCCTACAGCACCGCAACCGAAGGATGAACATGTCCCACAGCAGTCCCGAGGCGACGCCGGAGGCGGACGTCCTCGTCGTCGGCGCCGGGCTGGCCGGCCTGGTCGCCACGCACGAACTGGTCAAGGCCGGTCGCACGGTGCACGTGCTCGACCAGGAGAATCGCAACAATCTCGGTGGTCAGGCGTTCTGGTCGCTCGGCGGGCTCTTCTTCGTCGACAGCCCGGAGCAGCGGCGCCTCGGCATCAAGGACTCCTACGATCTGGCCTTGCAGGACTGGCTCGGCTCGGCCGGATTCGACCGCGAAGACGAGGACAAGTGGGCCAGGCAGTGGGCGCGGGCCTATGTGCGGTTCGCGGCCACCGAGAAGCGGGAGTACCTGCGCGCACTCGGTCTGCGGGTGACGCCGCTGGTCGGCTGGGCCGAGCGCGGCGGCGACCGCGCCGACGGACACGGCAACTCGGTGCCGCGCTTCCATCTCACCTGGGGCACCGGCCCCGAGGTGGTCCGGGTCTTCGCCGAGCCGGTCCTCGATGGCGAGCGGCGCGGACTGGTGCGATTCGGCTTCCGCCATCGGGTGGACGAATTGATCGTGGAGAACGACGCGGTGGTCGGCGTGCGCGGCGCGGTGCTCGAGGACACCGATCTGGATCGGGGACGTGCCTCGTCGCGGACCGAGGTGGGCGAATTCGAGTTGCGCGCCAAGGCCGTGATCGTGGCCTCCGGCGGAATCGGCCACAACCACGAGCTGATCCGGCGCAACTGGCCCACCCAGCGACTGGGTCCGTGCCCGGAGACCATGATCTCCGGCGTGCCCGCGCACGTCGACGGCCGGATGCTCGCCATCACCGAGACCGCGGGCGGCGCCATCGTCAACCGGGACCGCATGTGGCACTACACCGAAGGCATCGTCAACTGGGACCCGATCTGGCCCGATCACGCGATCCGGATCATCCCCGGTCCGTCCTCGATGTGGTTCGACGCGAACGGAAAACGCCTGCCCGCACCGTGTTTCCCCGGATTCGACACCAACTCGACGATGAAGGAGATCCTGAAGACCGGCCACGACTATTCGTGGTTCGTGCTCACCCAGTCGATCATCGAGAAGGAGTTCGCGCTGTCGGGCTCCGAGCAGAACCCGGACATCACCGGCAAGGACCTCAAACTCACGCTGAAAAGCCGCGTCGCCAAGGGCGCACCGGGGCCGGTCGAGGCGTTCAAACAGCACGGCGTCGATTTCGTCGTGGCGGACACGCTGCGCGAACTGGTCGAGGGCATGAACAAGATCGCTCGCGGCCCCCGGCTGGACCACGACGATCTGGAACGCCAGATCGTCGCGCGGGACCGGGAACTGACGAACAAGTACAGCAAGGACAGCCAGCTGATGGCGATCGCCAACGCGCGCCGGTACCTCGGCGACAAGGCGGGCCGGGTCGCCAAACCGCACCGGATCCTCGATCCGGCCGCGGGCCCGCTGATCGCCGTGCGGCTCAACATCCTCACCCGCAAAACCCTGGGCGGCTTGCAGACCGACCTTAATTCCCAGGTGATCCGACCGGACGGCACGGCGTTCCCTGGTCTGTACGCCGCGGGTGAGGTCGCCGGGTTCGGCGGCGGCGGCGTGCACGGATACAACGCGCTGGAAGGCACCTTCCTCGGCGGATGCATCTTCTCGGGCCGGGCCGCCGGGCGTGCGCTGGCGGCGGAACTCTCCTGACCGCTACCGCTCGCAGCGGGAGGCGACCGCGCCGGTCCCGGCCGAGGTGGCGAGGACCGGCGCGGACGTGAACGACGGAGCGCCGGAGTAGAGCCGGGTCCGTGCCGCGTACCGCCCCGGCTCCACCGTGACATCGGTGATCTCGGCCTCGTTGCCGTAGACATCTGTCACGCGCGCGGTGAACGGGCCCGGCCCGGCGCCGGAGAGGGTCCAATAGTTGTCCGCCCGCCGGGTGAGCGGTCGCCACGGACCGCCCGCAGCGGGTCGAACAGCAACCTCACGCAATGGATTTCCGGTGCCGCCGAACAGCAGGCCGAACCAGGACGCGGACGAATCCTGCTTCACCTCGTAGGTCAGCTCCTCCACCGGTTGCGGGTCGCGGACCAGGCGATAGCCGACCCGAGCCACCCCTTCGTCGGCATCGGCGATCCGTTCGAACGCCGCCGCGCTCAGATCCAGCTGCCCCGGACCGCATGCCGGGCAGTGGTCGACCACCAGTGCCCGGACCGACCCGCGCGGACCCGCGACGTCCAGATACGCCCCGCACAGGTCGGCGCGCCCGAAGTCGGGGGTGGACAGCCCGGCGTAGAAGCCGTCCGGCGGCAGCTCGTGAAAGGAGCACGACACCTGCTTGCCGAGGACGAAGTAGCGCGCTTCGGCGGACGTCTCCGGCCCGATCGGCGCGAATGTCATGGCGGTCACCGGATATCGGGACGGCGAGGACGCCTCGTGCAAGGGACTCGCCGCGACACAGGTGGGCGCCGACGGCCGCACCAGCCAGACGCCCACCGCGACGGTGGCCAGCACGCCTGCGGCGAACCATAGCCACTCGGAACGAGATGGCCGCTCTTGGATCGGTACCCGGTGCATCGCTTCCCCGACTCCGGCTCACCTGCTCGCGGACTGTCCATCCTGACCTCATCAGGAAAGCAGCCCCACCGCCCCGGCGCAGCGCGAACGAAAATTCTTCGCTGTGAAAGACACGCAATTCAGCAAGCGCGCCGCTAATTTCGGCCTCACCACCCGGCGGCGGCACCGGCTGGTCGGAAATGATCCGGCGCGGCTCGGGGCCAGACAGCCGCGCCCACGGTGAGGTCAGCGCCTGCGCGCGTGCCGAGGGAAGAGGTTTCGTCCCGCCTCCTGGGCCACTTCGGCCAGCGCGCGGGCCAGCCGAGCGGTGTCCGGCACCACTGTCTCGGAACCGGTGCGGCCCGAGAGCGACACCGCGGCCACCGCGGCGCCGCGCCCGCGAATCGGCACGGCCACGCATGCGAGACCGGGTACGCACTCCTCGTTGTCGACGGCGACACCCTGGCGATTGCGGATGCGGCCGAGTTCCCGATGCAGTTCGGTCCTGTCGGTGAGAGTGCGTGCGGTCAGTTGGGGCAGATGGTCCCGGAAGGATGCTTCCACGATGTGCGGGTCCAACGTGGCCAGCAGCGCCTTGCCCAACGCCGTACTGTGCGCGGGCATCCGGCCGCCGAGCCGGGTGGGCACGCTCGCGGCGAACCGGCCGCCGACCTTGTCCAGATACAACACGTCGCGCCCGTCCAGCACACCGAGGTGCCCGACCATTCCGGTCTGCTGACACAGATCGTGCAGCAGCGGACTCACCGCGTCACGGATCTCGTTGTGCTCGGCGGCAAGTCCGCCCAGCTCCAGCGTGCGCAGACCGAGCCGGTAGCCGCCGGGCGCGTGCGCCAGCCAGCGCAGCCGGATCAACTGGTCGAGAATGCGGTGCACGGTCGAACGCGGCAACCCGGTGCGCTCGGCCAGTTCGACGAGGGTGAGCATCGGCGTGACGCCGTCGAAAGCCTCCAGTATCAGCGTCATACGCTCGATCATCGATACCGGGGGCTGACCCGGCCGTGCTGCCTGTCCGGATCCGGTCCATAACTCCCCCGGCTCGGGATCGGTCATCACCTCGACCGTCATTGCCAACCTCCACGCGTACTCGCGTAGAGCTTAGAGGCCACTAGGGCGACCCGTGCGCGGAATCCGCGAGGGTGAACAGCCACTCGCGGGTGTACCGCTCGGCCAGCAGTGGCAGGTAGTTCACGACGGTGGCGTGGTCGGCGACATGATCGTAGGACGAGTGCAGATGATCCTCGATCGCGGCTTCGCTGGCGACGCCGTCGAATTCGTCCTCCAAGCGCTGCGCGGCCGCTTTCAAGGCGAGTTCCTGGTCGAGCGGGGTCTGCTGGTTCGTGTCGTGAGTGGCAGGACGGTCGGTCATCGCAAGATTCCCCTGGTCGTGACGAGATCGGTACCCGAGGCGCTGTCGTAGCCGTACGACAACTCCTGTCCTACGGGTACCCGGTCGAACCGGTTCGACACCCCGTCTGTGACCGTCGGCCGCGCCCCCCTGCATCCGAAGTCGCCTTTCCGGGGGACGCGATCATCCACCGTTCGACGCCGATCGCCAGCAAAATAGAACACGTTCTTGTCTGCGGCGGCCGCGCGTGCCAGGCTCGACAGATGGATCTCGACGCCATCGAAGCCGTCCGCCAGCTGAAGTACCGCTACTTCCGGAGCCTCGACCTCAAAGACTGGGACGATTTCGCCGACACCCTCGCCCTCGACGCGGAAGGCCGCTACGGTACGCACGCCATGGGCGAGCCGCTGCACCTGGACGGCCGTGACGCCATCACGGCGTTCATGCGGGAGAACCTCGGCCCCTCGATCGTCTCCGTGCACATCGCCAACCACCCGGAGATCAGCGTCGACGGCGCGACGGCCACAGGATCCTGGGCCTTCGAGGACACCGTCATCGCCACCGAGTACGGGGTCCTGATCCGCGGTGCCGGTTACTACACCGACACCTACCGCCGCGACGCCGATGGCAAATGGCGCATCGCCTCCACCGGCTACCGCCGCATCTACGAATCCATGCAGTCGTTGGCCGACACGCCCAGCTTCCAACTGCTGTCCAACATGTGGGCACCGGAGAAGTGATCGCCGGGCGCGGAAATCGGTCCACTATCGGCCCGGTGGCGCTGGACGGCCCGGCGCGGTCCGGCGGATGCTGCGAGCATGCCCTCCCTTGCGCCTGACGAGTTCACTCCCGAAACCACCTACCTGAACACCGCGTCCTTCGGTCTGCCGTCCGCCAGGGCGCTGGCCGCGGTCCGCGACGCGAGTGCGAGTTGGGCGTCCGGCCGCGGCGCGCCGACAACCGAGGTGGATCGACTGGCACCCGGCCTGCGTGCCGGGTTCGCCCGGCTGCTCGACGGCGCGACCGCCGACGACATCGCGCTCGGCAGTGGTGTCGCGGGACTCATCGCCCCCGTGGCCACCGCACTGCCGCCCGGCGCGGAGGTCCTGCTGCCGGAAGGCGAATTCTCCTCCGTGTCCATGCCTTTCGTGTACCGGGACGACCTCGTCGTGCGCTTCGCGCCCTTGCGCGAGCTGGCCGCGCAGGTGCGGCCGGAGACCGCGCTGGTGGCCATGAGTGTGGTCCAGTCCGCGGACGGCCGCGTCACCGATCTGGCCGAACTGCGGGCGGTGACCCGGGCCAACGGCGCGCGCCTGCTGGTGGACGCCACCCAGGCCGCGGGATGGCTGCCACTGCGCTTCACCGACGCGGACTACTGGGTGTGCGCCACCTTCAAATGGTTGATCGGCGCACGCAGCGTCGCGTTCCTCGCCACACCGCGCGACCTCGTCCCGGACCTGCGTCCGGTGGGCTCGAGCTGGTACGCCGCCGAGGACCGCTGGGCCGAGCTCTACCGCCCGGTCGCACTGCCCGCGACGGCACGACGGTTCGACACGACCCCGGACTGGCTCGGCGTCGTGGCGGCGCTGGCCGGGCTGTCGCTGATCGAGGAACTCACCGTCGAGAAGATCGGCGCGCACGACCTCGAACTCGCCGACCGCTTCCGCGACGGCCTGCGCGACCTGGGATTCGAGCCCGTCGACGCGCGTTCGCCGATCGTCTCCGTGCCCGGCGCGGGGGACCTGGCAGCCCGGCTCGCGGAGGCCGAGGTGATCGCCTCGGCGCGCGGCGGCGGGCTGCGGTTCGCCTTCCACCTCTACAACAGCGCCGACGACGTCGAGCGGGCGCTGTCCGCACTGCGCGCCGGTTAGTCCCCGCGGCAGCCGCGTACCGCCCGGCCGGTCAGAGATCGGCGAGCTCCAGCGCGGCAAGCCGTAGCGGGACGCGACCGCGCCACCGGTCCGAGAACAGGGCCGGAGTGCGGCGGGGCAGTGCACCGCATCGCCGGGTCGGAGACCAAGCGGGCGTAATTCAGCGCGGTATGCCGTGTGGCCGCACCGCCGGTCTTCGACCACGGCCGGAGCGTCGAGGCCGCCGAATACCTCGAGCAGGCCCACGAGACAGAGCTTCGCACATCACCGGTCTGCGACCAAGACCGGAGCCTTGGCCGCAGCCGCGTGGCCACACGGCCGGACAATGAGCCGTGCCGGAGCCGAAAACTCGAAGGGCCGCTGCCGATTGCTCAGCGCGGGGACCTCGTCACCGGTCGGTGATCAGGGCAGGCCGGATACCCGCGCGCCTCGGGCCGCGAGGTCGCTCACCGGCCAGGGCGGTGCGCGGGAGCCGTGATCAGCGGTAGGTCGAGCGCGGTGAGGATGCCTGCGGGAGCGGCAACGACGGCGGGAACGGCGTTGACTATGCGCAAGCCCGTCGCCAGGACAGTCGCGTAGTTGTGATCCCCGTTGCGGCTCGAGGTCACCAGGTCAAGCGCGTAATCGGGCTCGCCCGTGATCTCGACCCGGTAGGAGCCCTCGGGGTGCGCCGGCTGTGGCCAGTCCGGGCACAGGTCGGGACGCAGCCGGGTCACGTGCTCGAGCACCGTGACCGGCACGTCCCCGACCATGCCCCGGACTTCGAAACGCAATGCCGCCGCGGTTCCTTCGGCGATGTGCCCGGTCGCGATGTCGAACGACTCCGGCGCCGGGATGCGCTCGTAGGACTGGGTGACGGCGTCGAGAGTGACGCCTATCCCGGCGGCGAGCTGACGGACCGTGCCGCCCCAGGCGAGCGACAGCACCCCGGGCTGCAACAGCATGGGGATCTCGTCGACAGGCTTGCCGAAGCCCATGATGTCGAACATGACCGCCCGGTTGTCGTAGCTGGCGTAGTCCACGATCTCCAGGCAGCGCACCTGGTCGACGCGCAGGCAGGTCCCCGCGAGCGCGAGCGGCAGCAGGTCGTTGGCGAAACCCGGGTCGATACCGTTCACCCACAGCGACGAATTCCCCTGCGCGGCCGCCTCCTGCACCGGTTTCAGCAGCTCGTCGGGCAGCACTCCGTAGGGGTATTGGAAGAACACCGGTGCGCAGGCGACGACATTGATTCCGGCGGCCAGGATGCGCTGGAGGTCCTGCACGGCTTCGAACAGCCGGTTGTCGGTCATGGAGCAGTAGACGACGCAGTCCGGCCGTGACGCGAGCAACGCGTCCGCGTCGGTCGTGGCGGTGATGCCGACGGGGTGCTCGAGGCCGGCGAGCGTCCCCGCGTCGATGCCGCTCTTGGCGGGGCCGGACACCCACACGCCGGCCAGTTCCAGTTCGGGATGGGCGATCACGCCGGCCAGGGCATGCCTGCCCACATTGCCGGTGCCCCATTGCACTACGCGATATGTCATGTCACAGATCCGGGATCGGGAGGTCGAGGTTCGGGATGATCAAGCCACCGTCGGGCTCGAGGATCTTGCCCGTGAGGTACTTGCCCGCGGGCGACACCAGATAGAGCGCGGCCGCGGCGATGTCTTCGGGTTCGCCGATGCGATGCAACGGTGTCTTCGATTCCAATTCGGTGCGCATGGCGTCGTTTCCCGCGACGATCTCCAGTGCGGAGGTCAGGATCGACCCCGGCGCGATGGCGTTCACCCGGATACGCGGGTTCAGGTCGAGGGCGGCGAGCTTGGTGTAGTGGGCGAGGGCGGCCTTGGCGGTGCCATACGCAGCGAACGCACGACCCGGCAGCCGACCCATGGTCGACGTGATGTTCAGGATCGAACCGCCACCGGCGGTTTCGAGTATGCGCGGTACCGCGGCCCGGACCAGGGCATGCGCGTTGGTGACGTTGAACTCGAACGCGTCCGTCAGCGCCTGCGGCGTCGTGTCCAGCAGCGGGCACGGCAGCGCCCCGCCCACATTGTTGACCACGATGTCCAGTCGTCCGAAGCGTTCGACCGCCGCCGCGGCGAGAGCCGCCGTGGCATCGGCGTCGCTCAGGTCCGCGGGCACCACGTGAGCCTGTCGCCCTGCGCCGGCCACGCGCGCGGCCACCTCCTCGAGCTGGCTCTCGGTCCGCGCGGCGATGACGACATCCGCCCCCGCCTCCGCGAACGCCACCGCTATGGCCGCGCCGAGACCACGGCCCGCACCGGTGACTATGGCGACCTGATCGTCGATTCGGAACCGATCCAGAATCATTCGCGCTCCCTACGCTGGTGACGAATATTCGACAACATGTGATCTAATATTCGTCATCGTAGGTCGCTCACCCGAGCGGGACAAGGGGTTGCGGACATGCCGGATCGATCGGCGTCGCCACCGACGCGTCGCGTCGTCGAAATCGTGTCGTTGCTGGCGACCTCCGGGGAGCCGATCAGTGTCGCGGGCATCGCCGAACGTCTCGGCATCGCCCGTGCCACCGCGACCGCGATCCTCAGCGAACTGGACGCGGCCGGCTGGGTGGTTCGCGACCCTGCTCGCGGCTACGGCATCGGGCCTGCGCTGGCCGGTCTGCACGGCGCCGCCCTCCCACACGGCGTCGGCGGCCTGCTCGCCGGTCTCGCCGCCCGGACCGGGTACGGCGCCACGTTCAGCCGCATCGAACCCGACCGGCTGACGGTGCTCGACGTGCGGCACGGCGTCGACCGGGTCGTTCCCGGAATCCCGGTGGGACATCGCATTCCGCTACAGTTCCCGGCCGGCGCCAGCGTGATGCCGTGGCGGCCCGCGAATGAGCAGAACATTTGGCTGCGCACGGCCGCAGAAACGGATCAACGGACGGCCGGTGCGCTGCTGGCGCTGGTCCGCGAGCGCGGGGTGGCCGTCTTCCGGCCCCGCGCCGACGACGCGGGGATGGTCGATCTGCTCGTGGATCTGCTCGGCGCGGTGGGATCCGAACTCCTGCAAGCTCATCTGCGCACTCGCGCGCTTCGCCAGCTCGCCGCGCTCACCTCGCGGCCCTTCACCAGGGCCGAGCTGGATTCGGAGGAAGTCTTGCCGCTGAGCTATCTCGCGGCGCCGGTTTTCGACGCGAGCGGCGCCGCCGCATACGAAGTGCAGCTGGGACCGCTGCGCGCCGCGACGACCCGAGCGGAACGCGAGGAATTCATGGACGCGACGCGGAGCACGGCAGCCGCATTGACGACCGCGCTCACCGCCGAACGGTAAGAAAAATAATTCCCTGATAAACGACGAAAGGCCCTCGACGGTGTCGAGGGCCTTTCGTGAAGGATGTTCCGGCGGTGTCCTACTCTCCCACACCCTGTCGAGTGCAGTACCATCGGCGCTGGCAGGCTTAGCTTCCGGGTTCGGAATGGGACCGGGCGTTTCCCTACCGCTATGGCCGCCGTAACTCTATGAAACTATCCACACCCCTCCACCACCACTCCCGCACACGGTCGCCCACCCCTGTTAGGGGGTTGGTGGGCGACACCCGTGCGGGGTGTCGAAAAAAGGGGTATCTGTGTGTTGTTTCAGATACCGCACAGTGGACGCGTAGCAACCTTTGT